>JAQZBA010000299.1 GCA_029239365.1 Herbinix sp.
GCCGGCGTGGCGGAACTGGCAGACGCACAGGACTTAAAATCCTGCGGGACTAATCTCCCGTACCGGTTCGATTCCGGTCGCCGGCATTATTCTATAACTTTTATAGAATAATGCTGTTTTATTTTTATCGTAATGATGGGATTATCAGCATCAGAGATGTGTGTGCTTAGCTCAGCTGGATAGAGCGTCTGGCTACGGACCAGAAGGCCGGGAGTTCGAATCTTCTAGCACACGTTAGTAGTGCATTGTATACATAATTAATGTATACGATGCACGTTTTTTTTTGAGAAAAAGCATTGTTATGATAAAATTAATCAAATTTTAACACTAGATTCATTTACGAAGAATAATGCTTATGTTAGAATGGAGCAAAGGAGGCTTAACACTATATGGATAAATCAGAATTTTTAGTCCAATTACGACAGTCATTAAGCGGTGAAGTAGCTTCGGATGTAATTGAACAGAATATTAAGTACTATGATGGCTATATTAGCTCTCAGTCACGAGAGGAAGAAGATAGAGTTTTGTCAGTGCTTGGTGATCCAAGATTGATAGCTAAGACAATCATTGAGGCTGAAAGAGTTGCTGCAGAAAAAGGGAAGACTGGATGGTCTCAGAATAGTTATCATAGTAACCTGTCTGAAGAGGAAGATGTACAGAGAGAGAGTACCGCTAATTTCGGTAAAAACATATTCTTTACTAATTTGAAATGGTATCATAAGTTAATTGCAGTATTAGTTGTAATTGCTTTATTTGTTATTATAGCACTTGTTGGTCGCTTGATCATCGGTTTTCTGTTTGCTTTCGGACTTCCTATCATTTTGATATTACTTGTGATGGCATTATTCCGAAAAAGATAAGTAGCAGCAGTTATTGATTGTCTATGGTTCCTATAGAATGGAGGGGGATGAATTAGAATGAGCAGGAGAGTTAGAGTAAAACCTGGAAAAGGGCAGTCAATGGCCGGATTTTTCGTTGGTATTCTATTTTGCTTTATTGGTATCTTCGTAGCAATACCAATCTTTAAGATGTTTGGTATTATATGGACCTTGATGGCTGCTATCATTACCGTTATAAATGGCTACAATGCATTTAGCGATCAGGGAATTGCTTCCCATGAGATAACAATCGATGAGGAGGATAGTCAAGTAAAGACAGACTATAATAAAACCTCAGAGCAGAGACTAAACGAGTTGCAAAGCCTTCTGAATAAGGGCATGATAACCTACGATGAATATCAGGAGAAGCGTAAGAAGATTCTCGAGGATATTTAACAGGTGATATATAGAGGTAGATATATAAATGCTAATATAAAGGTTGATACATAAATCATAATGTATAAAGGTTGATACATAAATGATAATACATAAAGGTTGATACATAAAAGATAATATATAAAGGTTGATACATAAATGATGATACATAAAGGATGATACATAAATGATGACACATAAAAATTGATACATTAATCTTGTTGTATAAAAGTTAATATTAAAAATTGATACATTAATTTTGAGATATAAAAGTTAATACTAAAAGTTGTTACAAATTAATTTAAGATGTTATTAATGTTAGACCATCCCAGATAAGGAAAAGCATACTCATTATATGCTTTAACTCATATTGGATGGTCTTTTGGTATAGTACGACGATGAGTTTATTTCGTTACCGGTTCCTATTATAAGCTTCTCTATAACCCATCAAAGCGATAGTAGGTATATACAAAGTGAAAAGACCGCAAGGGGGAGCCATGCGGTCTTTTCGATGAGGGGAGTATAAATAATTAATAAGGGGTTATATAACGCGCTAGGGTTGACCCTAGCACTTATTTATTATAACTCAGATATTTTTAATATGCAATATTTATCTTATTGAATTACGTTTGGGAAAAAAACCAACCAATATAATAGTATCAAATACTACTAAAATAATAAAGTTATGTAAAATCACGCACAGAGAATTCTGAATTTTACTTAATATTTAGAACAATAGAATCGATGGAAGTATAATAAATAAACACTAAATTAATGGGAGAATATGTTTACTAATCTGCTAAATAATTACAAATATATATGTATAATTCAAACAAATAAGCAGATAATAAACGTGTACTATCAAATTATATCTCATTAATAGGAGGCCATCTATGAATACAAGTAATAACAATTCAAAAAACAACAATAGCAATTCTCAGACTTCAAATGTAAGAAATGCTAACACAAGTAATGCCAACACAAGCAATGCTAATACAAGCAATGCCAATACAAGCAATGCCAACACAAGGAATGCTAACACAAGCAATGCTAACACAAGCAATGCCAACACAAGGAATGCTAACACAAGCAATTCTAGTAGAAATGCTAACACAAGTAATTACACAACCGGAACAAGCCGTAATGCGAATTCAGGTAGCAGATGTGAGGATTCTTCCAAAGATGATGCCGGGTCTTCTAGAAATTCTTCCAGAAATACTACCAGTAACACCAACAGAAATAACTTCTTAGACGATACAGATAACAACTATTAAGAAACAATATAACTAAATTATTGACAAAAATCCCTTTAAGATTAAATCTTAGAGGGATTTTTATGCGCATAATGCCACTTCTTTGAATATTATATTACTATGGATTATGAATTAATAATCTATAAGGATAGTTCATACTGAGCTTGAGTGAAAAATGTGAAAATCAATTTCACATAGGAATGGGAACATTCTTTTCCTTCCATATTCCTCGGGCTAACATATATTAGGAAAGAGGTGCAAAATGGTATGTCTTTTGATACGATCCGTACAAATGAGATTGTGAAATATATTGGTAAACCGAACGTATTAATTGTAGATCTAAGAGATCGCGATGAATATGATATTGGACATATTCCGGGCGCCGTTAATATACCCTATGAAGAGCTTGATGATCAAAACAGCAGGTTTCAGCGGGAAAATCAACTCATATTCTATTGTGATCGTGGTAACATAAGTTTATTGGCTGCAAGAGATCTAATGAAATATGGGTATAATATTAAAAGCTTGTATGGTGGAATTCAGGCTTATCACGGTAAATTAGATAAGAGCAGATGAAAAGTAGATGGAAACAGATGAAAAGTTCATTGACTAGAGGCGAAAAGAGTCTTACAATAACAGGTGCAGATGATTTAGCAGCAAGGTGCTTGTTGCTGCAGGATTCGGGAATAATAAACTTATGATAAGAAGTAATTAAGTGGAGGTAATGATGAAACAATTTGAATATATTTCGCCATGTCATTTTGGACTAGAAGCTGTGTTAAAACGAGAACTGTTGGACCTGGGTTGTGAAATTACTAAGGTTGAGGATGGAAAGGTTAGTTACACCGGTGATGAGAATACCTGTGCAAGAGCTAATGTATTTCTTAGAACAACGGAGCGTGTCTTATTAAAGGTTGGAACGTTTACAGCCGAGACCTTTGATGAACTTTTTGAGAATACGAAATCAATCCCTTGGGAGGAGTACTTACCCAAGGATGCTAAGTTCTGGGTAGCTAAAGCGAACTCTGTTAATAGCAAGCTTTTCAGTCCTTCTGACATTCAATCCATTATGAAAAAGGCAATCGTTGAGAGGATGAAAGTAAAATATAAGCAGGACTGGTTTGATGAGAGCGGTTCCTCTTATCCTCTGCGAGTTACCATTCTTAAAGATGAAGTTACCGTATGTATTGATACTTCCGGTGAATCTCTTCATAAGAGAGGTTACCGTAGATTGACAAGTAAGGCGCCTATTACTGAGACCTTGGCGGCAGCGCTTATTATGCTCACACCCTGGAATAAGGAACGAATTCTTGTTGACCCTTTCTGTGGTAGTGGGACTATTCCAATTGAAGCGGCAATGATAGGAGCAAGAATTGCACCTGGTATGAACCGTAATTTCTTAGCGGAGACTTGGCCGAATATTATACCGTCCTCAAGCTGGGCTCAGGCGAAGCAGGAGGCCGAAGCACAGGTTCTTACGGATGTTGAGATGAATATACAAGGCTTCGACTTAGATGATGAGATTATTAAGGCTGCAAGGCAGAATGCAAGATGGGCTGGAGTGGAGCATTTGATTCATTTTCAGCATAAGCCCCTCAGTGAGCTAAGTAATAGTAAGAAATATGGTTTTATTATAACAAACCCTCCTTATGGAGAGCGATTAGAAGATAAGAAGGAACTTCCGATACTATACAAAGAAATGGGTAAAGTGTTTGGTGCATTGGATGCCTGGTCGTATTTTATTATTACCGGGTATGAAGACGCTCAGAAATATATCGGAAAACAGGCTGATAAGAATCGTAAGATTTATAATGGTATGATGAAGACTTATTTCTATCAATATATGGGACCGAAGCCTCCCAAGCAGAGCAAATAGATTTCGGAATGAATGTAAAAAAGATGTTACAAAGCTGTAACGACGCGGGTCGTCTACGCTTTGTAACATCTTTCTTTTATATTCTCTTGGAAATCCATTGTTGAATATCGTTATACACCTCTTCGTTGTTTAACTCGTTCAGTAATTCATGGCGGCATTCCGGATATAGTTTTGAAGATACATTAGAGAAACCGGCTTTCTTAAGTAAGGACAGATACTTTTGTATCTCTTTGCCATACCCGCCGACAGGATCCTTCTCACCACTGATGATGTAGAGAGGTAATTCTGTCTTAGTAAGTCGTATATGGTTCTTCTTGGTCGCGCCTTGAATCAACTTTAACATATCATGATAGAAGGAAGCTGTACAGGTAAACCCGCAATACGGGTCATGGATATAGGCTCCTACCACCGGATTGCTTCTGGATAACCAATCAAAGGCTGTACGGCTGGAGAGAGAGGTATATTTCTTATTACCAAACATTAGATTGCTTAAAAATGGTGATATATGCTTTGCTCCTTTGAATTTCTTAACTAAGGTTGATAGGATTAATCCTGAAATTAACAGAAGCTTTGCCGGATATGCGGTACCACAGAGTACAACACCGTTATACTTATCATATTGTTGAATTACATTTCTGGAAATGAGTGAGCCCATA
>JAQZBA010000300.1 GCA_029239365.1 Herbinix sp.
CGGCCCCATCCATCTTCGCCGCCTCAGATAAGGAATCCGGAATGGTCCTGAAGTATGCCTTCACCAGTATGATATTCCAGATAGAAAAGCAGACCGGGATAATCTGTGATAATGGATTATCATAGATGCCTAGCTTTACAACCAATAAGAAGGTAGGTATCATTCCCCCCGAAAAATACATCGGGATTAGGAGGAACATGGTAAGGTACTTGCGTCCTATCAGATTTCTGTAGTTTAGGCCATACGCCACCAAAGTGCTGGTAATGATCATAAGTATTGTCGTTGGAATAACGTACAAAAATGTATTTACATATGCTTTCCACATATTACTATCAGTAAATAATACCTTATAAGCAGTTAAGTCAAAGCCCTTCGGTATGGTATAAACTCGCATCGTTGCCGCTGCAGCAGGCTCGCTCAACGATAAAATAAGGACGTAATACATAGGATATATGGTAATTAATGCGATCAGCCCGACCATCAGATACATGATGATTGATGCAACGATATTGCCATCCTTAATTCCTTTTTGCTTTCGTTTCCTCATGTCAACCTCCCTCCTTACCACAAGCCGAATCCGGTCATCTTATTACTAATTTTATTTGCCGCAAATGTTAGTGAAAAACCTATGATGGAGGTGAATAAGCCTGCCGCAGCCGAATAACTGAACTGCCCATCAAGGATACCTAGACGGTAGGTGTAGGTACCAATAACATCCGATACATTGTAGGTCGCCGGGGAATACAACAGTAGCACCAGCTCGGTATTCGTTGAAAGCACAGAACCAACCATCATAATCAGATTAATTGCAATTACCGATCTGATCCCCGGCAAGGTAATATGCCATACTTGCTTCCAGCGGTTTGCACCATCCATTTTCGCCGATTCATACAAGCCCGGATCGATGGAGGATATAATGGAACAATATAAGATACTTCCGAAGCCAAAACCCTTCCAGATATTCGTTATTGTATAAATCCAGGGAAATGCAGATGTCATCACTAGGTAATTCTGCGCCTCGAAGCCTAACGCTTTCAGGAAATTAGTAATCATACCATCCACATCGAGAAAGGAAATAACCATACCTGCTACGACTACCATGGATACAAAATAGGGCATGTAGCTGGCTGTCTGTACGAACTTCTTATATCTATGGTGATGGATCTGATCAAGTAGCAAGGCAAAAGCAATCGGAGCTGAGAAACCGAAGATTAGATTTAATCCGCTTAACACCAGGGTGTTTTTTATTATTCTTATAAAATAAGGGCCTGTCACGAATTTGATGAACCATTTGAATCCTACCCACTCTACATCTGCACCAAGGAAGCTGCTTCCCGGAACATAATCCTGAAACGATATAACCAGGCCATACATCGGTATGTAGCAAAATATGAAAATTAATAAGATCGAGGGTAGCATCAGAAGATATATCTGTCTGTTCTCTTTAATAACATCCCTTCCATATTTAATCCTGTTCTTACTATTAAGTGATTTGTATATTTGACCTATAACTCTAGCCATTCCTTAACCTCCGATAGTCAAAATATTCAAAGAATAAATTCTTTATAAACATGGTTTGTATCATTTGCATGCAATCCGGTGTATCCGTCAACACTGCCTAGTATAAATTACTAATCAGGCCAAAAAAACTTACAGAAAATTCTGAATCGATCATATTTTTCCCGGGCCTAAATATAGGGGATCTGGGGGTATTTTGTCTGTTTTGTGGCATCCAAAACAAAATGTACATCTAGCACAAATTGTACAAAAGCGAGACAACCCTCTATTAACTGCGTAATCCGGAAATAAAACACCATAATAGATAGGAATAAAGACGCCTCTTATTCCCGCTATAAATGCTGTTTTACTCCAAAAAAAAGCAGGAGAAAGCGGTGCACGGGGCACGACTTAATCCTGCGTTATATAACCTAAGCTATGTAGAGCTTAGCTAGTAAGCACCTTATTCCAGTTGATAAAGAATTCTGATACAGATTGATATCGTTCGCTTCTATCTTCCATCACGGCTTTTAACGATACCTCATACATATCCTTACTTAATTCCCATCGCTCCCTTGCGCATGGGAAGAAGCGATTATTTTGATAGATCTGACTTATCTCTTCTTCTGAATAGCTGCCGAAGAAGTGAAAGATCATAGCACCCAATGTATACACATTCGTTGCTTCGTCAATCACTGCTCCATAGACATATTCTTCCGGGGATTTCAACCTTTTCGTCCCCCAGTAATCTTCTCCCATATTGTTGTAGGTGGGCTTCTTTCTGAAGAAATCTATATCGCAAATCGTGACATTATCATTCTCAAAATCATATAGGATGCTACCATCATAGAAATCAACCGCAACATATCCCATTCTTTCAACATGAATTAAGAATTCAAACAATGTTCTTATCGCTTTTAGGCGTTTGACAATGGATAACTGCTTAAATCTATGGAAGGGTGATATTAAAAGCGGATTCTTAGAATACTTCTCAAAATTCCAGAAATCAAACAGGCAATCCCCCTCTGCCCACTTGAATACTGCAATATAAAGATCTTCATGCTCATAATGCTCCACTAGTTGTATTAAATTAGGGTGTTCTAGAATTTCATAAATCGGCATTGCATTTCGTAGGACCTCAACCGCTTCCCTTGTATCTCTGTTCGATTCCGCTGTGCTTGCTCCGGCAACCTTGATGAAATACTTTATCCTCCCATCTTCCACTCCAAAGCTTATATTCCCCGAGTCGTTTTGGTCAAACGCGCAAAACAGTTTCCCGTATTTTGATAAATACGAGAAATCACGGGGCTCTTTTAGATGAAAAGAAATATTATCCATTGTTTGTGTAATCATGTAACCTCCATCTGTTATTTCCTACTCTCTTTTATTCTTCCCTTACGGTAAGCTTCAATTAACTTTTCCAAATCACAAATGGAAGATTTGAGTTCTGCTCCGATGTCGGTATCTCCTACATGTTTTCTCAACACTTCATTTTCCACTACCATCGTTGATGATACAATATCCAATTCTTCTTGTATTGCCTCCTCTGTATTGTCAAAAGGACTATGAGAAACCAGTTGTAATCCATATGAATTATTGATCAAAGTATATCCGGCTATTCCGGTCTTCTTTTGATACGCTCTGGATAAACCGCCATCAATCACAAGTAATTTCCCTTTTGCTTTAATCGGACTTTCTCCCTTTTTCGTAATCACCGGAACATGCCCATTCACAATATGTGATCTTACCGGATCCAGTCCAAATTCTCCCAGAATTTTATGACATACTTTTTCATCGTTTATCTGTTCATAATAAGGATTTTTACTTTCGATGTGGGTTACTTTATCTTCAATGAAATATCGTTCAAAGGTTGTCATTTTTTCTTTCCCATATAATGGTGATAAAGAACCCGACCATAAATACCACATCATATCCGAACTATATTTTTGCTTCTCAGTATCGTTCGTATTTAAATATCCCTCTCTAACCAATGTGTCAAAGCGATCCAACAGAGCTTTTCCACTATATTCTAATCCATCATCTTTGAATTGAAACTTAGCAAAGCTTCCATCCTCATTCAGAGGAATGCATCCATGATACAGCAAATTAGAATTAAAGGATAAATACATACCACCCTTCTTAAGAAGAAAGTCCATATGAGATTGTAGCTTCTCGCTCTTTCTAAAAGAATCCTTCAGCTTCTCTAATACTTCAACTTCTTCCTGAATAAGCTTATACGGATTGGCGGGGTCAATTGTAGGGAAATGACCGCATCGCAAGGGGTAGGTGTCTCCGTCCAACGAAATGGTATTATTCTTAAAGTCGATCTTATTGAGCAGGAGACGGTTACTCATATGAAATTCCGGATGAGATTGAATTACCAGCCCCTCAAGCTTGAATTGAATGATTGCAATTGCTTTATGCATCTGTGATATAATCCGTATTTCATTCTCTGCCGTCACCTTATTAATCGACGAATTAGGCCTGAAACCATCACATATATCAGCCGGATAATGCTCCATCGCAAAGGTCGCCAAGGGAAGCAAATTAATTCCATATCCATCCTCTAAAGTAGATAAATTAGAATAGCATGCACACATACGGGTCACTGTAGCAATACAAGCCCCATTTCCTAACGCTGCTCCCATCCAGAGAATATCATGGTTACCCCATTGGATATCGACCGAGTGGTAATGCAACAATATATCCATTACTTTTTCTGCTGCTGGTCCCCTGTCATAGATATCTCCTATTATATGCAGCCGGTCGATGACCAGCTTCTGAATTAAATTCGATATTGCTATAATAAATTCATCCGCTTTATCTATGTTTATAATCGTGTTAATAATTTCATTGTAGTAATCTTCCTTATCCAGTGCACCTGCCTGCTCATGAAGAAGTTCTTCTATAATATAGGCGAATTCCTTGGGCAGCATTTTTCGCACCTTTGATCTGGTATACTTGGAAGAAGTATATTTGCAAATTTCGATCAACCGGTACAATGTAATCCGAGACCAATTATTTAGATTATTTTCCTCTTTGCGAATCAACTCCAGTTTCCGGTTCGGATAATAAATGAGCGTTGCTAACGAGTTAATATCCTTCTGAGCAAGGGTCTTCCCATATAAGTCTGTAATCTTTCTTTTTATTACGCCGGAAGCATTTCTAAGGACATGACTAAATGCCTCATCCTCTCCATGGATATCGGAAAGAAAATGCTCCGTTCCTTTGGGAAGGTTCAGAATTGCCTGTAAATTAATAACTTCTGTACAAGCTTCATCAATGGTAGGATATTGCCTTGATAATAGTTTTAGATATCTTAGATCCGTTTCTTCATTCATATCTTCCATCCTCTTTCAGTTGCGATAAGTCAAATAATTTATCACGAAAATAGTTCCAATGAAATAATAAAATACTACTGATATAAGTAAAACACATAAGCGATGCAATATCAAGAAACACCGAAACAAATTGTCCCGGTGCTTCTTATAAAACATAATTCAATTTA
>JAQZBA010000301.1 GCA_029239365.1 Herbinix sp.
AATGCCACATACTACGACTTCACCCATATAACAAGCTCCTACCTTTCGCACCATTCTAAATCACTTATAAAAATTGAGATATACAAAAATCAAATACAATTTTCATTTGATATATCATATTGTCATTTATATAGTAACACTTTATGTATGATATATCAATGTTTTTCTTCTTCTCATACCTCAATCCCTCCTGCAGAAGAACGAAGAGTTCATACTCTTCGTTCTCTGTTTAGGTATATTTCTGAAGTCTTTATATGCCATTACTAATTCGACTCAACCACAAGTGGTCTCATCATATCATTATCTTCATGCTCTAATATGTGACAGTGCCATACATAATCTCCAACATGTTCTTTGAAATGCATAATAACCGATGTCACCTGTCCGGGTTCTGTTCTCACTACATCCTTGGGGCCTTCTTCATAGGGAAGCGGAGGAGTTAAACACTCCGGCTTGAACTTATAATTCCCACATTCATCAAAATCCTCCTCTGTAAACGGCTTTCTTCCTAGTATCTCAAAATGCACCAGATGGATATGAATTGGGTGCGGAAAGTCAAAATGATTCACCAAATGCCATATTTCAATTGTATCTAGCTGCGGCTTCTCCGTGGCAGGAGCATCCCACATCTTATCATTAAGCAGATGCAGAGCTCTACCGTAATGATCTGTTGTTTCATCTAAGTGCATCGTTCTCTCTTTTGCAGCTAGCTCGGGTTCGATTTTATGATAGGGCATTAACTCCTTCGGAATACTGCTGGTATCCGGACAAGTCACCATTTCTCCTACCTTAAACTTCATGATTACTTCCATACCCGGACTTGGTGGTGCTTGAGCAATATTTTGTAAGATAATCTCCTGCCCTTTATAAGCAGAAAAATCAATAATCAGATCCATTCTCTCAGCAGGCTCTAGTATAAACGAATTAATTGTAACGGTATGATGCATGAAACCTAAATCAGTACCAATCTGATAAAAGACTCCATCATTGCTCAATTTAAGTTCGTATGCTCGCAGGTTGGAAGCATTTAATAAACGAAAACGATATTTGCGTGGCTCAACCTCTAGATAAGGCCAAAGCTTTCCATTCACTACGACGGTATTACCGAAGAAGAAGGAGGGTGTGGAAGGGATCGGATTCTCTACCGGAGGAGTGGCATTATCGGGATAGAACAAGGATCCATCCTTATTGAAGGATTTGTCTTGAATCATGATTGGAATCTCATAGGGACCTCGCGGTAGATTCAGCCTCTCCTCTAAAAAATCTCTGATCAGATAGAAGCCAGCTAGCCCCGCATATACATTTAATCTAGTAATTCCAAGCGCGTGGTCATGATACCATAAGGTGCATCCGGCTTGGTGATTCGTGTACTCATAATAATCTCTGGTATATTTCTGTCCAACATATTTATTATCTCTAGAAAACCATGCCTCCGGGTGTCCATCACTGTCTGCTTCGACATTCGCGCCATGGAGGTGAACTACCGTTCTTACATCCGGCGTATCCATGGTACCATGAAGGGTATGATCTACGGGGAGAATATGCTTCTTTGGTAATTTATTTTCCCATTTCACATTGACGGTTACATCTTTGGGTACCTCCAAGGTTGGACCGGGATAGGTCCCATTATAACCCCAGATGGTTGTATAAGGAAAATATCGGTGAAATTTGTGTTTGGCTTCCCACATGTTAATATGATATAGTAATTCTTCTCTTCCGGCGGAATCGCGTTGGATCATTGGCACGGCTATCATTGGTATCGCCAACGGATCCACAAACTTAGGGATGGTTGTAGGATCGGATGGATCAATCCTGATATCAAGATCCTCCGGATGTTCCGTTTCATGTTGATGACCTTTCAAATATTTTTTCATTTAACACCTCTATCTAAACTAATGATTTCATTGAGCATCCTATAAATACTATATGTCATAATGATAAAACAGTGTCTAATTAATCCTTATTATATGGTATTATGTCATATTAGAAGACATTTTTGGTACAAACTCTAATATTTATTGATTTGTGTCAAAAATATATCTATAATGTAATAGTTATTGCTAAAATATTTATTTCAAGGAATACTTCTATGATTTCACTAATTAATTTGTTTGCATATGTAAAGGAGCGTTATTTTGATAGAAGACTTATTTGTAAATATGGCAATCCTAATTAGTTTTATAAGCCTAGGTAGTCAATTAGTTAAAAGATATAATTTCGAAGAGAGTTATGATCTAAAAACAAAAATAATTATTGGATTAATATCAGGATCTTTAGGTATATTACTCATGATGTTTGGTCTTAAAGTCAATAACAACACAATTCTGGATTTTCGCAATATAGCAACAATAATGTCAGCAACTTTTGGAGGAGCTATACCGGTTTTTATCTCAGGCATAATGATTGCTACGTTCCGAGTTGCACATTTTGGGCTTAACATGGCATCAATACTTGGTGTAGTTGTTACAATTATAAATTCTATTGGTTGCTGGTATATTGGCAAGCGTAAGATAGTTTCATGGAAAAAATGGGCATATTCAACAGTATTTGTGTCGGTTGTTTCAAGCGTAGCACTTTTTAAGTTATTAAGAGGTAGCAGTGACTTTATTGAATTAATGCTTATCTTTTGGGTTTCATATTGTATTGTTTCACCAATAACACATTGGTATATAAACTACTGTTTAACCGCTAATAGTGTATATAGAAGACTGCAAAAAGAATCTACTAAAGATTTTCTCACAAACTTAAATAATGTAAGGAAATTTGACTCTTTACTCAATGAGGCCTCAAAAAATGCTCGCGAAAAGGATGAAAACCTTTCCCTGTTAATGATAGATATTGATTTTTTTAAAAAGGTTAACGACCTATATGGGCATAAGGAGGGGGACGTTGTATTAAGAGAGCTGGGGAAAATATTATCTTTTAATTGTAGAACTTTTGATGAAGTATCCAGAAACGGTGGTGAAGAATTTTCTGTTTTACTTCTAGATTGTCCAAACTCTCAAGCATTACGTATAGCGGAACGCATAAGAGTCAATGTAGAAAATCACCCTTTTATATTATCAACAGGCGTACAGATATCTATTACAGTTTCAATTGGAGTTGCGTCATACCCTGAAACTATTGAGGATTTAGATAAAATTGTTGAAAAAGCGGATACAGAACTTTATGTAGCAAAACGCACCGGAAGGAATAAAGTATGTACTAATCAATCTTGTATAATTGTAGAAGATAATGAGGTCTAATCCCCTACTTTTTTCTCTTTAATTATCAGACTCAAAGAAATTGTTACGATATATGAGATAAGATGGTTAGTAAATCATAGTAACGTTCATACCCCCAGGAGGATGACACAAATGAATTGGATTAACATCTTTGGATTGATTATCGTTGTACTTATGCTGCTTCCCAATATCTTATATGCGTATCTCAAGAAACCTGCCGAGAATCAATGCAAGAATAAGGCAATGAACGCTCTCGAACAGATCGGAAGATATGGCTCGATGTTTCTAATGGTATTCAACATCGGTATCTTCGAGTTTGGCTTCTATTCCAATAAAGCCTTCGCTGTGTGGTTGATTTGTACTGTTGCATTACTTCTGTTCTATTGGTTGTATTGGTTTCTGTATTTCAGTGATCCTAAAATCACCTCCGCTATGCTGCTTGCAATCATTCCAAGCCTCATCTTCGTATCCAGTGGTTTTTTCCTCCGTCATTGGCTTCTTGTAATATTCGGTGCCATCTTCAGTGTAGGTCATATCTATGTTACATATCAAAATAATTCAATGAAGGATACTAAATAAAAAATACCCGAAACCACTGTAGAGGTGTTACAGTTGGTTTCGAGTATTATTATTATAACTTCTTGATTTCCTGTCCTTCCCCATAGATAAGAACCTCATCAAAGCCATTCTGGGCTAACCTGTCAATGAATTTTCCTAACTTCTTAGGCATCTCATAGAGTGAGACATCATATTTCTTTCTGTAGTTCTCCGCTTCCCGGTATGCTTCCAATAGATTCTCTTTCTTATAAATGATAGCTAATGAAGGATTCGAGGAGGGTATCTTAAAGCCACTCTCCTGGAGGATGGTGAAGATTCTCTCGAAGCCGATTGAGAATCCAACTGCTGGAACCTGCTCTCCGATAAATTTACCGATTAAATTATCGTATCGTCCTCCGCCTCCAATGGATCCTCTGAATTCATTGCTTTCGATCTCGAAGATTGTACCGGTATAATATCCTTGTCCACGAACCAACGTAATATCAAAGAAGATATCCACTGTTCCCTTTGATAATTCCCCAATGATACTTATGATTCTCTGCAGTCCATCTGTGATCTGCTTCTCTCCGGTAATCTCTTCTATCCTAGATAGATTAACTTTCGTGCTGACGATATCTATGATACGGTCTATGGATCCCTGATTAATATTCTTCTCCGCAAGCTCCTTCTGAAGCCCTACGATCCCGATTTTATCCAACTTATCTATCGATATACATACGCTATCAGCTTGATTCTCCACTACTCCCAGCGCAAGTAGTAAAGCCTTCAATATACGTCTATCATTGAGCCTGATTCTAAACTTATCAATACTCACTGCTCTTAATGCCTTCGCTGTAGTATAGATAAGTTCAATCTCACTATCGATTGAATTAGATCCAAGGATGTCGATATCGCACTGGACAAACTCCCGATCTCTCCCTCTCTGAGGCCGTTCAGCACGATAGACCTTATCGATCTGGATGCATTTCATCGGGGACATCAGCTTCTCCTTATTATTGGCATAATACCTACTTAATGGCAGTGTCAGATCATATCGTAAGCCAATGTCACTAAGCTCCTCCATTTGACCCTGTTCCAAAGCACTCTTAAGCTTTTCACCTCGTTTTAACACCCGAAATATCAGGTTGAGATTCTCTCCCCCCTCACTCTTATCCAGATTCTCAATATCCTCT
>JAQZBA010000302.1 GCA_029239365.1 Herbinix sp.
ACGGATACCCATGGAAGAAAGTTCTAATGCTATATCAAGAACAGGATAGTATACGATAATATCTCCATTCAGCTGCCAGTCATCGTAATCCGGCGCTCTTCCGTCATGACGTTCACCGGAGGTTAAAGCTCCGCCGATCTGCATAATGAAAACGGCACCCTTATCCTTAGCAATTGCATGTTCTCTATCCTTAGGAGTAAGCTCAGGGTATCTATCCTCTAATTCCTGAGAAGACACAAAGGTAATCTCCTCCGGTAATATTTCTTTAATATAATCATACTTTGATGCCATGTAGTTTTCTGTATTTTTAAGAGCTGCATAAACCTTACGAACCACCGCCTGAAGTGTATCCAGATTTCTCTCATTCTTATCGATAATCTTCTCCCAATCCCATTGGTCAACATAGATGGAATGTATATTGTCAGTCTCTTCGTCTCTACGAATAGCACTCATATCTGTATATAAACCTTCGCTCTTAGTAAAACCATATCTCTTTAATGCCTGTCTCTTCCACTTGGCAAGGGAATGAACAATTTCTACCTGAGCATCGTTCTGTTCCTTAACCCCAAAACTTACAGGTCTTTCTACACCATTCAGGTTATCGTTCAAACCAGTCTCAGGCTTAACAAAAAGTGGTGCTGAAACGCGTGTAAGATTTAACTGCTTCGATAATTCTCTCTCAAAAAAATCTTTGCAATATTTAATACCGATTTCTGTTTCTTTGATATCGATCTCTGCTTTATACCCTTCCGGTATCATTAATTTCATGGTTGATCCTCCCAAATAAGATATGCTATGTAGCACATTTTACATTTTTATTCATCCTTTGTCAATCAAAGGAATAATAATACATTGCTATGATCACTGTTACTTTTTCGAGACACTCTTCGGATGTAAATAACGGTCCTTCTACGATTGACTCTGTTGTCTCTTAAGCTCATAGATATCATTATAAATCATCATCATAATACCGAAGGCTTCTTCTCCAATTATGCCAATTTGATGTGCATACTCTACAATGAAACAGGTGAAGGCAACAAACTTTAAATGCTGAAACAGTAGGTCAAAACGTTCAGTATCATAATAATTCCTTACCGTATTCCAATTATAATCACTGATATCTTTTATCACACTCTCAGGCTGCGTATTCAATAGCTCTATCAGTTCCTCCATTTTTGCCGCTACAAATAATCCCTTGAGTTCTAGATCCAGTTGACCAAGCTCTTCTGTCATATCTAAAAACCTCCTATCAATTACCATCTTGTATCAATTACTTCTAACATTTTATCATGTGAATTACGAAATGTCCAAAGAAACAATACAAACCATAGAGACGTTGCAAATAAATGGGGTGGCATATTGCTATGTCACCCCTTAAAATACGGATTGATACTATAGATTACTGTTGGGCTATTTCCTGCTTACCGGTAACCTTGCTGGTCTCATCCATCTTGAACGTATTCTTAGCTTCTTCTGATGCAAAATATACATTTCCCTCAATGGTGGCATCTACAAGTTCAAAATCCGAAACATCGATATATAAGTCTCCTTTAAAGGTTCCCTTCTGAATGCTGGCCATAGGACTGGTTACTATTAGTTTCGGAGCGGTCAGTGTATAGCGCGCTGTAACCTTTCTGTCTGCATCCTGGGCATAGAGTGCTAGTTTACGTTGAATAATATCCTTACCAGCATCATCCTTCTTACCGTTTTTATATTCACCTTCCATTAGAATTTCCCGATCGAGAGTCAGATCCTTGGTTAGACATATAATCCAAGTACCATTTTTACTGATCGCATTAAGAAATGCCTCTTCATTATCAACGATAGAAGCGGTCGTAACAGCATCCGGTGTCTCAGTCGCAGCGGTTGTCGGCGCCGTTGTTGTCTCAGGTGCTGTAGTTGGAGCCGTGGTAGGGGCTGTAGTCGCTGTTGCCGCCGTTGTTGGCGCCGGTGAAGTGGTAGGATTTGCACCGGTATCATCTTTCTTACCACAACCTGTTAATATCAATACAAATAATACCATAGCAATAATAGTTACCTTTAATTTCATAAAATTCCTCCTTAAAATGATTTCTAATTACATTGATAGAATTATTACCACAATACGATAAAATAATTCAGATTTCATAATATAAAAGAATATAAAAAAAGAGGGCTCATTAAAAATGAAATAATTTCATTTTTAATAAGCCTTCTTCTCTTAAAGATGCATATAGGAGTTCAAGAAAAACCTTGTAAACCTTATTAAGCTAATCTGCCTCTCTTCTTAGAGAGTACATCGAAGGTTACTGCTGCAAGTAATACGACACCCTTTACAACTTTCTGTATATTACTATCGATACCCATCATGGACATACCATTATTGATTACACCCATAAAGATAGCACCAATAACAACCCTTGGAACAGAACCGATACCGCCATAAGCGGAAGCACCACCAATATAACAAGAACCGATTGCATCCATTTCATAGTTCGCTCCGGCTGTAGGAGCTGCAGAGTTAAAACGCGCCACACACACAAGTGCTGCAACCGCACTTAAGAACGCCATGTTGACATAAGCGAAGAAAAGAACTCGGTTGGTATTAATACCGGAGAGCTTCGCTGCCTTCTCATTACCACCCATTGCATAAAGGTAACGACCGGGTACTGTCTTGGTAGTAAAATAAGTATATACGAATACAATGACTGCCAATAAAATCAGGATCATCGGAACACCCTTGTGATTGGACAAGGAGAACGCTAATGCCATAACTACAACACAGATGATAACCGTCTGACTTGCATCGGATAAGATTGAGTTGAGTTGATAACCCTTCTTCTTTCTGTTGATTCTTGAGAAGCTCTGTGTCAATACATAAACAATACATACCACAAAACCTAAAACAATAGCTAAGATATTAATATTACCATTGAAAACGTCAGGTACATAGCTATTGAACAGATTTAAATAGTCATCCGGGAATGGTGATACTGTGAGACCATCAAGAACGATAAGCGCTACACCACGCCATAATAACATACCTGCCAGAGTAACAATGAAGGCCGGTATTCTTAAGTAAGCGATCCAATAACCCTGTATCACACCGATTACGATACCAATTGCAAGACAGATGATAATTGCTACCCAATTGTTCATATGCTTATTAACAATTAAAGTACCGGCGATAGAACCAATCAAACAAACAATTGATCCAACAGATAAGTCAATGTTACCACCGGTCAAAATACAGATTAACATACCTACGGCAAGTATAACGACATAGCCGTTCTGAGCAATGAGGTTTGTAACATTCTGAGGAACAAGTAAGGTTCCGTTTGTTGTGATAGTGAAAAATATTGTTACTACGATAAGCGCAATAATCATCGTATTCTTTTTTAAGATTTCTTTTGCTTTATCCATCGCTATACTCCTTTACTTGATTTTAATATTTGTCCCATGATAACTTCCTGAGTTGCTTCCGCACGGCTTACCTCTCCAACCATTCTACCTTCATTCATAATGTAGATACGGTCACACATACCGAGAAGCTCCGGCAGTTCGGAGGATATCATAAGAATAGATTTTCCCTCAGAAACCAGTTGATTGATAATACAATAGATCTCGTATTTCGCACCGACATCAATACCACGAGTCGGTTCATCAAGTATCATAATTTCAGGATTAGCAAACATCCATTTACTGATTAATACCTTTTGCTGATTACCACCGCTCAGGTTACCAACCATCTGCTCACCGGAGGTACACTTTGTTCTTAGTTTATCAATATATTTAGTTGTTGCATCCACTTCGAGATGTCGATCAATAATCCCCTTCTTACTAACACCGTTCATATTAGCCAGGGTTGTATTGACACGAATAGGATTGGTTAAGATTAAGCCATCCCCTTTACGATCCTCAGTAATATACGCAATCTTTTTATCGATTGCCTGACGGGAGCTGTGTAGCTTCGCTTCCTGTCCATTTAATAACAGAGTACCGGAGATATCCACACCATAGCTTCTGCCAAAGATGGAAAGAGCCAACTCGGTACGACCTGCTCCCATAAGCCCAGCGATACCAACCACTTCACCTTTGCGTACATGAAGTGATACATTATCAACTACCTTACGGCCTGCGTACTGAGGATGGAATACGGTCCAGTTCTTAACCTCCAGGTTAGTCTCACCAATCGGAACGCTTTCTCTCTTCGGGAAACGATCTGTTAAAGTACGACCAACCATTCCTTTGATAATTCGTTCTTCACTAATGATCTCTGTTTTATTATTCAAGGTCTCTATGGTTGAACCATCTCGAATAATTGTTATCTTGTCTGCAACATATGAAATCTCATTAAGTTTATGAGAAATAATAATCGAAGTAAGTCCTTCTTTCTTAAACTGAAGCATTAAATCCAATAGCTTACGTGAATCTGCTTCATTTAAGGATGCTGTAGGTTCGTCAAGAATCAATAATTTTACATTCTTGGCTAATGCTTTCGCAATTTCAACTAACTGTTGTTTTCCAACACCAATATCTTTAATTAATGTTCTGGATGATTCGTTAAGTCCAACAGTAGCTAATAATTCGTCCGCTTTACGATAGGTCTCCTCCCAGTCAATACGAACCGTCTTTCCACGTTCGTTGCCTAGGAACATATTCTCACCAATCGTCATATAAGGAACAAGAGCAAGCTCTTGATGTATTATTACAATACCTTTTTCTTCACTATCCTTTATCACATTGAATTTACATTCCTCACCCTGAAAAAGGTTCTCCCCTTCATAGCTTCCATGAGGATAGATACCGCTTAGTACATTCATCAGTGTTGATTTACCTGCTCCATTTTCGCCAACAAGTGCATGGATTTCACCTTCTTCAACTTGAAGGTTAACATTATCTAATGCTTTGACTCCGGGGAAGCGTTTGGTAATATTTTTCATTTCCAATAATATTGCTGCCAAT
>JAQZBA010000303.1 GCA_029239365.1 Herbinix sp.
TTGGGAGAGGGATTTGCCGAATAGATTGCAGATGTACTCCATGCCAAGTCCTTTGCTGGCATGAATGGAGGTATATTCTAAGGAATATTCTGAGGAGAATTCAGCATTTAAGCTATGTTTCGTGGCCGCCTGCATCTCCTTCTTAAAGCACTCCAGTTTTGCTCTGTCCTGACTTGAGACGAAGAACTTTAACGGTGGTTCTTGTAGACCAAGATCGGTACTTCCCATATCGACTAGTCTGCAATCGCAGCCACCCTTCTTATACCAATCAAATTGAAAATCATTAAAATTAAAATAAACAATATTTTCGGTATAAACATGACAGGTGACATCAAGCTCATAAGCCTTCAGAAATAGAAGGTAAGTTAGTTGAGTATTGATGGGCACGGTATGTAAGGTATCCCCGGTATGATTGTCTATGATATGAGCTCCGTTCAAGGCAACGGTGTAGGAATTACCGTAGTTACCTAGTTCAAGCTCACGTACGGTATTAAGAATAAGTCGTTTGTTTCTACCGGAGGCAATGGATACTTTTTTACCGGCACGGCAGGCGCACATTACTGCTGCCTTATTTATTTCTGAAATATTATTGGGCTCTTGTTTCAATGTCCCGTCTACATCTAAGAATAATAAATCGTAATTCATAGTTATCCTTCCTAATCGTGATAAAAAGGTCTCGAAAATAATGCTAAATATTACAAAAATGTGAACTCAACTACAAATTATACTTGAAATGTACATGAATTTCTATTGTAAAAGTGTACGAAGAATCATAATTTTTACCCATTCCTTTCGCCTTAGTAACCATATTTGATATTAATCATAAGATAAACCATAGGAATCACCTTGCACTGCATAGGCTTTCATTCTGCCAATCTACAGTACAATCTGATCAGGCGACGGTAACTTATGCATCGTGCGGCCGGGCTGGTAATCAGCAACAGGAAGGATAGACCTGTGGGACAGAGTAATAACAGAGAAAAGTGTTCCACAGGTATTTTTCTGCCCTTGGACACCTCTGCCTATGCATTGCCTTATTAAGGAGGTAACGTAAATGACAGACCACACAGGGTTATCGATGAAGGAATTAAGAGAACGCGAGAAGAAATATGGTAAAAACGAAATTACAGTGAAGCGAAGAGGACATCTACGAAAGTATTTAAAGCATATCTGTACAGAACCTATTTATCTGTTATTAGCTAGCGCGGCAATTGTCTATTTCATTCTTGGTGAAGCAGGAGATGGAATAGTTATGATATCCTTTGTTGTATTTGTCATAGCGATTGATTTGTTTCAAGATATCCGGACAGGTAATGTGTTAAAGAAACTGAAGGAAATGACTACACCTAAAGTTGAAGTGATTCGTGAAGGAGAAAAATATCTAATCCGAAAGGAAGAGCTTGTTCCCGGTGATTTGCTTCTGCTTCAGGAAGGTGTCAAGATTCCTGCGGATGGTCATCTGATCTCTTGTGCCGGATTATGCATTGATGAGAGTATTCTTACCGGGGAAGCGATTGCGATAGAGAAAGAGGCGGTAGGGAAAAGAATTGCTGACATTAGCTCCTTCAACCGAATGAATTGCTGCTATACCGGGTCCTTAGTAGTCCAAGGATCAGGGAGGATGATAGTCGATCGTATAGGGAATGCTACCGATTATGGTCAAATAGCAGAACATATCGCGAATATGGACCAAGAACGTTCTTTGCTTCAGCAGCAGATGAGAAGACTTGCGAAACAGTGTTTGTATTTTGCATCTTTCTTATTTGTTCTTGTCAGTATCGCAACCTATCTCAATCTTACCGAGTATGTATTCTCCGAGCGTATTATTCATAGCATGCTGGCTGGAGTTGTATTAGCTCTGTCCATGGTCCCTGGTGAATTTCCGGTTATTTTATCCGTATATTTTACTATGGGGGCACTCAGGCTTGTGAAAAAGAAGGCATTGTTGCGACGCTTATCTGCAGTCGAGACCTTAGGTGCTGTCTCGGTATTGTGTATGGATAAGACAGGGACCATAACAGGGAATCATTTGCAGGTGGTTGATGCATTTATTATGGAAGCACAAGAGGAGAAGTTCTGTAGGGTATTATCACTTGTGAGTAAAAAAGGAACCTATGATCCTGTGGAAAAAGCATTATTGGACTATGGCAAACAGTTATGTAGCTGTTGCGATGACAAGAAATTCTCGGGTAGAGAGGAAGAAGTGAATGCAGAGGTTATGGCCTGTTCCTTAACCGGGAACACCTGGAGATTTCTTAAAGAATATGCTTTTACCAATGAAATGAAAGTAATGGGGCAATTGTGGCAGAAAGAGAATCGATGTATGTTGGT
Organism: Herbinix sp.; assembly: GCA_029239365.1. GTDB lineage: Bacteria > Bacillota > Clostridia > Lachnospirales > Lachnospiraceae > Mobilitalea. Next base: position 2,332 of record JAQZBA010000303.1, read on the forward strand.
GGCCAAGGGCAGCCCGGAATCAATTCTAGCCTTATCCGAGTTGGCTGATAAGGATAAGAGGAAGTTGGAACATAAGCTGGTGGAATACTCAAGACAAGGACTGAAGGTGATCGCTGTTGCCGATACTGAATTACTCTATAAGGACTTACTTCCGGATAGTCTGACCGAATTCAAACTACGGTTTCGAGGTATGCTTGCATTATCGGATCCTCCAAGGAAAGAGGTTACGAAGGGACTTAATTCATGCTATCAGGCCGGGATCAGAATTATTATGATAACAGGAGATCATCCAATTACTGCATGCTCCATAGGGGAGAAGATAGGGATTGAGAATCCGCATCAAGTAATTACAGGTGAGGAGATTAAAGCTCTTTCTGACCAGGAGCTTTGTAATAAGGTAAAGAATTGCAATATCTATGCAAGGGTATTACCGCTCCATAAAATGCGAATTGTAAAAGCGTTAAAGGATAATGGAGAAGTTGTTGCAATGACAGGAGATGGGGTAAATGATTCGACTGCATTAAAGCTTGCCGACATCGGAATTGCTATGGGTAGAAATGGTAGTGAGGTCTCCAGAGAAGCTGCGGATTTAATCTTATTAGATGATAATTTTAATACGATTCTGGATACGATCAAGGACGGTAGGAGGATATATCAGAATATCCAGAAGACGATTGCCTATGTACTTGCATTTCATATACCGATTGCACTGATTTGTCTACTCGCTCCCCTCTTAGGAATTGGACCGGAGGCATTGCTTTTGATGCCACTCCATATTGTATTGTTGGAGCTGGTGATGGATCCGACCGTGTCAATCGTATTGGAACGTCAGCCTGCGGAACCGGACCTTATGAATAAGCCTCCCCGTAGTCATGGTCAGAGCCTAATATCACCCAATACCTTTATCAAAAGCCTACTACAGGGAGTTATGATTTTTGCTGCTTCCTTCCTATTATATTATGGAATGATGAACCTTGGCTATGATGTTGAAATGGCCAGAACCAGCGGCTTCACTGTTCTGGTGCTGTCAAGTATACTTCTGGTCCTTGTGAACTGTTCAGAGCATGAGTCTGTATTTGTGACCTTATATCGATTACGATCAGACCGGGGGGTATGGGCAATCAACTTGATTATTCTATCAGGGCTTTTCCTCTTGATCTATTCCCCTTTGCATGAGAAGATGGGTTTTGTTCCCATGAACCTTTCTAATCTGATCATTACGATTGCACTTTCTCTAGCAGCTGTAATGTGGTATGAGATAGTTAAATTATTTCGAAGATTATTGACAGAATAAAGCTTGTAAAAGCTTCGATTGAAATCCTACAAAACCTATGTTAATATAGTGGTAATAATCCCTTGTGGGATACTAAGGAGGCTTTGCCATGAAGATATCAACAAAGGGAAGGTATGCGCTAAGACTAATGTTGGATCTGGCATTAAATAATACCGGTGAATATATTACAATAAAGTCGATTGCAGCCAGGCAGGAGATTAGTGAGAAGTATCTCGAACAGATTATTTCATTATTGAATCGAGCAGGTTATGTGAAAAGTATTCGTGGAGCCCAAGGTGGTTATCGTCTTGCCAAAGAGACCTCGGAATATACCGTTGGCATGATACTGAGGCTTACCGAAGGCAGCCTTGCTCCGGTTGATTGCTTAGAGGATGAAAATGAATGTGGAAGGAACGGTGGATGCGTAACTCGTGAGGTATGGCAGGAGCTTTATCATGCCATCAGCTCTGTTGTTGATCGTATTACTCTTCAGGATTTGGTAGAACGTCAATTGAATAATGTGCCTTATGACTTTTCAATTTAGAACATGATTTTGTGCAGGAAGTGTTATTAATAGCACTTCCTGTTTTTGTTAAATGCAAATGAAATAATCTACTATACTAATAATACTTAAATATAAAAATTATTTGTAAAATTTCTCAATAATCTATTGACAAAACAACCTTACAAAGTATATTATAATAGCAATCCATATAAAACCTAGTAAGTAACTATGAATACTATGGTATATGCGAACGGATAACAAGATTTCCACTAATGCTAAAATGCATTAATCTTGAATAAGATGAAAATACGGAGGGTAATCTATGGCTAACAAGAAGAAATTACATTTTGAAACCTTGCAGCTTCATGCAGGACAGGAAAAACCAGATAGTGCAACCGGCGCAAGAAGTGTTCCGATTTATCAAACAACTTCCTATGTGTTCGAGAATAGTGCACAAGCAGAACGTAGATTTAATCTTAGTGAAGGCGGTAATATCTACACCAGATTAATGAACCCTACCTCCGATGTATTTGAACAGAGGATCGCTGCCTTGGAGGGAGGCGTAGCAGCACTTGCTACCTCATCAGGAGCAGCAGCAATCACCTATGCAATTCAAAACATAGCTCATGCCGGTGATCATATCGTATCAGCCCAGCAAGTTTATGGAGGTACTTATAATCTGTTCGCACATACTTTACCGGAGTTTGGTATCACTACCACCTTCGTGGATGGAGATGAACCAGAGAATTTTCAGAAAGCGATTAATGAGAATACCAAAGCAATCTTTATCGAAAGCTTAGGAAATCCTAACTCCAGTATTATTGATATTG
>JAQZBA010000304.1 GCA_029239365.1 Herbinix sp.
AATGAGTTTTTTGGTTTTTATAACATATTCGGAAAGTTTGCAGCGATTATTGGTCCTGCTGTGATGTCTTTGACTACCACAGTAACGGGTAATGCCAAACTAAGCATACTGGCTATTATTCCGCTTTTTATAATCGGATTTGTTGTATTTATCACTTTACCTAAGGTAAAAGTGAATTGATAAATTGCAGAACTAATTCAAAGGTAGGAATGTAACGTTTATGTGATTACATTTATGAAATTACAGGAGGACAAGGATGGGTACTATGGCAGGCAAAGCAAAACACTTGATTGTGATATCCTATGATGCCTTTTCACAGGATCACTGGGAACAGGCAAGCAAGCTTGTGAACCTTTCACAATTAATAACCAATGGAGCCTATACCACTAATCTGACCAGCGTTTATCCAACACTTACCTATGTGGTACATACTACGATGGTAACCGGAGTCTATCCGGATAAGCACGGAGTATTTCATAATAACCCCTTTCAACCCTTCGTAAGGGAGAAGGATCAACGTTGGTTCTGGTATCGAAGTGACATTAAGGTGCCAACTATTTATGATAAACTGAAGGAACATAGGATGACCTCGGCAGGGATCTTGTGGCCGGTCACCGGTAAGGCATCCATCAACTACAATATTCCGGAGATTCGTGCTATCGGTAAGGAAAATCAGGCGTTGAAGATATTAAAGAATGGCAGTCCGCTCTTCAGTATCCGTATGGAGAAGAAATTCGGGCACATCAGAAGAGGGATAGAACAGCCTTATCTGGATGATTTTACAACGATGTGTGCCGTAGACACGATACGAAGGAAAAAGCCGAATCTTATGCTGGTACATCTGATTGACCTGGATGATGCCAAGCATGAATTTGGAACGGTAGGAAGTGAAGTCGAACAAGCAATAATCCGTATGGACAGAAGGCTTGGCGATATCCTGAAGGCGGTCAAGGAAGCAGGTATTTGGGAGCAAACGACGTTTCTGGTCATTGGTGATCATGGACAGATCAATGTCAGATACAAGGTTAAGCTGAATCAATTATTCAGAGATAATGGACTCATCTATGAAGAAAATGGCACTATGAAATGGAGAGCCTATCTACAGAATGCAGGCGGAGCAGCTTATCTGCATCTGAAGGAAGGCGACGAGGAAGCGAAATGTTTGGCACTTAATATTCTGCAAAAGGCTGAACAGGATGGCAGTTATGGGATAGAGAGCTTATATTCAAGGCAAGAGCTGGACAGTTATCATGCATATTCTGAGGCGCTATATATGGTGGAAGCTAAGCAGGGGTATTGCTTTGATGACAGTCTAGAGGGGTCGGTCGTTACTGATCTTGAAGAATATGGAATAAAGTATGCAACCCATGGATTCTCACCCGATAAATCGGATTACCGATGCAACTTAATTATCTCAGGAGATCGTATTAAAAAGGAATATCCGTTGGGTGATGTTCATATGGTAGATATCGCTCCCACAATGGCCAAGATTCTGGGAATTGAATTTAATCACTGTGATGGTAGACCTCTAAACGAGGTATTCCGTTAAAGGCGATTCCTATTCCTTAGATAAGCGATTACAGAATGAAGAATATAGCGTATAAAGAGTATAATAATACGATAACAATACCAATTTTATAATGGACGGTGAAGAAGGAAGATTCTATGATCTTCCTTTTTTGTTACCAAGGAATGGCTTATCTCTAGAAGAAAATAAGATTATTAATTGGAATTGATAATCAATATCAAAATGCTTGACAAACAGAATAAACTACGATAGACTAGTCGTTGCTGGAAACAGATCAACAAAAATTACATCGTTTTACAGAGAAAGTTAAACCAAGATAAAAAGGAGAGTACATATGAAATTCAAAAAAATTAGCTTTATTATTGCAATTGCACTTACTTTAACATTAACTGCTTGTTCAAACACAGCGAATAATTCTTCCATTGAGGAAGAAACAGCGATCACTCCCGAAGTGACACAAGTACCTGTAAAAGAAGAGGGTCCATCCGCGGAGCTTACTACTGATACGTCCACCGAAACCACAACGGAGTATCCGATTACAATAAAGCACGCGTTTGGTGAAACAGTAATAGAGAAGAAGCCGGAGCGTGTCGCTACTATTTCTTGGGGTAACCAAGATGTACCCCTTGCATTAGGAGTTGTCCCTGTCGGTGTATCGAAAGCAAATTATGGTGTTATCGATGACAGCGGTCTTTTACCCTGGACAGCAGAAGGATTTACCAAATTGGGTGTAGATACTCCTGTTCTCTTTAATGATACCGATGGTTTGGATTACGAAGCAATCAGTGCTGCGCAACCGGAGGTTATTCTTGCTGCTTATTCAGGAATTACCCAGGAAGAATATGATCTACTCAGTGCAATTGCCCCGGTTGTTGCGTACCCCACGCTCGCATGGCAGACCTATTGGCGTGATCAGATTATTATGGATGCTACGGGAATGGGTATGAAAGCAGAAGGTGAGCTTCTGGTTACTCAGTTGGAACAACTGATCTCTGAGAAGACGAGTGCTTATCCACAGATTCAGGGAAAGAAAGCAGCCTTCTTCTATTTTAACCCTGCGGATTTAGGAAAGTTCTATATCTATCTTCCTGCGGATCCTCGTGCTGCATATCTGACTGATCTCGGAATGGAATTTCCGGAAAGTGTATTAGAGCTTGCAGAAGATTCTGGCAGCTTTGCACTTGAAGTTAGTGCTGAAAATGTTGATCTGCTTTCGGATGTAGATATTATTATCGCATATGGTGATGCAGTATTACTGGAAGCTTTACAATCAGATGCTCTTGTAGGTACCGTTCCTGCAGTCCTAAGAGGATCAGTAGCACTGATTGAAGACGGTACTCCACTTGCAGCTTCAGGTACACCGAGTGCACTTTCTATTCCTGCGACAATTGATGAATATCTTACCCTGATTGGAGAGGCAGCTGATAAAGTACAATGAAATCTTCAAAAGTAATACTATTGTTTATCGTAAGCGCTATTAGTATAGCACTTTGCTTTATCGCTTCCCTGGCGTTTGGAGCAAGGTACATAGAATTTGATAAGGTAATTGAGGCATTATTACATGCAGATGATACCTCCTTTGGTGCATTGGTAGCCCGTGAACGTATTCCTAGAACTGTATTTAGCATTATGGCCGGAGCCTCTCTTGGAGTCTCCGGTGCTCTGATGCAGGCGATTACCCGTAATCCAATTGCTGATCCCAGTATATTGGGTGTCAATACAGGTGCATCCTTGTTTGTTGTGAGTGGAATCGCCTTTTTTCATATTAACACCGCCGGTCAATATATATGGTTCGCTTTGGCAGGTGCGGCTGTAACAGCAGTCTTTGTCTATGGAATAGGTTCGATAGGCCATGGCGGTGCAACACCGATAAAGCTTGCGTTAGCAGGTGCTGCGACTAGTGCTGCACTATCTTCACTGGTGAGTGCTGTTATACTTCCAAGAACTGAGGTAATGAATGCATTTCGATTCTGGCAGGTTGGAAGTGTCAGCGGAGCAAGCTGGGAAGGAATTATCAAAGTAGCACCAATTCTCATAATAGGGATCGTAACAGGTATACTTGTCACACCTGCTTTGAATGCTTTAGCATTAGGAGACGATGTTGCAACAGGTCTAGGGGTACGTACCGGGATGATCAGAATGATTGGGGCTTGCGCCGGCGTTCTTTTATGTGGGGCAACAACAGCACTGGCTGGTCCGATTGGATTCGTAGGACTTATGATCCCACACACGATGCGTTTGATTTGTGGTCCAAATCTGCGCTTCATTGTTCCGATGTCTGCTGTCGGTGGAGCGATTCTATTAACAGTATCAGACATTATCGGAAGACTGATTGGTAACCCGGGGGAACTTGAGGCAGGTATCGTCACGGCGTTTTTCGGGGCTCCAATCCTCATTACTATTGCGATGAGAGCGAAGGTGCGATCAATATGACAGAGAATAATCATAATATTATTAAAATGGGCTACGCACGCAGAAGATTTCGTTGGCTCTCCGTTACGATGCTCTTGGCAGTATTAACACTAATTCTTAGTAGTGCCATGCTGATACTGGGTAATATCCGCTATTCACCAGCCACTGTATTCAGGGTCCTTGTTGGAGAAGAAATACAAGGTGTAACTTTTGCGATTGGGACATTACGGTTACCACGGATGCTTTCCGGACTTTTCGTGGGAATTGCCTTTGGTATGGCAGGAAATACCTTTCAGACCATGCTTCGCAATCCGCTGGCCAGTCCTGATATTATAGGAGTGACCTCAGGTTCCAGTATGGCTGCGGTTTTTTGTATTCTTATACTGAAACTAAGTGGGAGTATCGTGTCAATCGCTGCGGTGGTGATCGGACTACTCGTAGCCGGACTGATTTATGTACTCTCGAAGGGAGGAAGCTTCTCTGGTGGAAGGCTGATTCTGATTGGTATCGGAATTCAGGCAATGCTAAATGCAGTAATTTCCTTTTTATTATTAAGAGCTTCCCAATATGATGTACCTGCTGCACTCAGATGGCTCAGCGGAAGTCTAAATGGGATGCAAATGAAACACATTCCGGGACTTTCTATTGTTGTTGTAATCTTTGGATTAGTAATTATTCTGTTAGGAAAACATCTTAAAATCTTAGAACTCGGGGAACAGTCCGCGATTACACTTGGTCTAAGGACAGACCAGACACGTCTTTTGTTAGTGCTGAGTTCCGTGTTTCTGATTGCTTTTGCAACCGCAGTCACCGGGCCGGTGGCGTTTGTAGCTTTTCTTGCAGGACCTATTGCCGGAAGACTCGTGGGTACGGGAACCTCCAATGTGATTCCATCCGGTTTGGTTGGGGCATCTTTGGTACTAGGAGCTGATCTGATCGGTCAATTTGCCTTCGATATTCGGTTCCCTGT
>JAQZBA010000009.1 GCA_029239365.1 Herbinix sp.
GCCAAATATCAAGGAATACACACTGAGCAGTAACGTATTGCTTAGCAATCGGACAAAATAAATGCTATTAAAAAACCGAATGAAGTGATCAAAACCCACCCATTGGCTTTCCCATATCCCTCGCGCAGGTGCATAATTTTTAAATGCAATAATGGCGCCATACATCGGTTTATAACTAAAAAGTATATAAAATAATAGAACTGGTAATACAAGAAGATACAAAGAATAATTCTTACTGAAATCCCGCTTAATTCTATAGAGCAAGCCCCTTGGCTTCATAGATGTATACATCCTTTCCAACGATATTCAATCATGTCAGCTTCTATAGCCTAATACTGCCCCAAACCCGGTTTCCCCAAAGGTACCGGATATTGGGGCAGACTTTCATAAGCTGTTAATATTAACGTGCATTATAACGAGCTAATGCAGCATTCTCAATTTCTAATGCTCGGGCAAGACCCATAGATTCGACATTCTTTACATAATCATCGAAATTATCAAGACTTTCCTCACCAAAGATAAATTTTAAAGTCATTTCATCACGGTAGGTATTGATTTCATTCATGATACTGGAGAATTCCTGGCTCTCATCGGAGGTAGGAGTAATCGGTGGAATCTTGTGAGCTCTTGCATTCGTTGCACCCCAGATACCATTGGTTGCTTTCTGGCTGTCAATCGTATAATACTGCTCAAGATAACGTTTGTCCTGAACAAAAGGTCCATTGTAGTTACCACGGATATATGCGGATAAGGATTGAGCCAAAGGCCATCCCTCCGGATTGTTTAATATCTGTTCGGTATAGGTAGGATAATCACCTACGATAGAGTAAGATTCACCCTCTATACCAAAGTTAAAGAGCATGTGACCTGCTTCACCATATGCATAATCCAGCAATCTTGCAGCTGCTTCAATATCCTCACAACTAGTGGTAATTGCTACGCCACCCTGATTGGAATAGCGATTTTCAATCTGACCGAACTCAGGCTTATCACCCTTATTCAAAGTCGGATAAGGAGCTGCCTCAAGCATATAGTTAGGATCCGTAGCGGTTGCTGCTTTGATCCAAACACCCATACGGCTTCCGGCCCAACCGACAGAAGCACCTGCACTGCCATTGGTCATCTTAGCGCTAACCTGATCCAAGGCAAGAGTCGCAAGATCCTGATCAATAAGTCCCTCCTTGTACCAATTTGCAAATGTGGTAAGGAATTGCTTATAGCCATCCTCTACCGCACCAAAGTGAATGGTTCCGTCAGAATTCAGATAAAAGTTCTTTGATGTACCAAATGCATAAGTAAATGGACTCTCTTCCGTTAAAACACCCATAGTATATTCATAACTGAAAGGAGCGGTTGCACCTTTTTCCTCTTTAAACTTTGTAAGAACTGTATGCCATTCATCAATTGTTGTGGGAACCTCAAGACCCAGATCCTGCAACCAGTCCTGGCGAACCATCAGACCGATTGTATTACAAAGGACCTCATCACCTCGGATGAAAGGAAATACATAATAATGTCCATCATCGGTTTTGATCATCTTGTCAATTTCCGGATTTGCTTTCAAATATGCCATTAAATTAGGACAGTATTGCTCAAAAACATCATTTAGCGAGATGATAACTCCGTCATTGATTGCCTTCTCCGGACCGCCAGGAAAGGTCATCCAAGGATACTCAATTACATCCGGAAGATTTCCGTCTGCAAGTAATAAGCTGAACTGTTCCTGATCCTGTCCTGTCGGCGGATGCTGGAATTCAATCTGAACACCGGTCCGCTCCATCCAGGCTTTTGCAAAGGGGGTATCACCAAGATTAGCATAATTTGCTGAGACATTTGCATTCAATCCAGTCCAATAGGTAAGTGTCTTGCCGGATGTCATTGGATATGTAAATTCTGTACTTGTATTTTCTGCTGCAGGTGCGGCAGCCTCTGTAGGATTACTTGTGTTTGAAGCATCCTTGCTGTCGGTGTCAGCCCCCGTACTGCTATTACTACAACCGGCAAGCAGGGACATAACCAGTGCTGCTGTTGTTACCATTGCAAACAATTTCTTCTTAAACATAAAATAATGTACCTCCTCATTAATATTTCATTTTTGTCTCTGCAAGTTAATGTGTTGCAAGTACACTACTTGAAGAGAAATCTCATATTGCTGTGTGATCACGCAACAACATTATATTCTCACAGTGCTTGCGAATGAAATATCAAAATCTTTAACTTCATACTCAAAACTTTAAAATTGGTATGTTCAATTTTACCACTCCATACTCAATTCCTAATATTCCCATTTGTGAAACTGTTTATATCGTTTTTCTCAACTGTCCGGGAGTGACTCCAGTCTGTTTTTTGAATACGCGAATAAAGGCACCACTATTGCGGAATCCCACTTTCTGAGAAGTATCCACGACACTAATCCCTTGTTCAAGCAGTTTTTGTGCTTCCTTAACTCGAACAGAGTTGATATATTCCAAAAGACTGTCTCCGGTCTGCTTCTTAAATAAGGTAGAGATATAAGCTGGTGTGATATCGAAATGTAAACCGGTCAAAGAAATATTCAGATCCGGATCTTGATAATTTTTATCAATAAATTCCTTAACCCGGTTACTTAGCTGATTATTACTTTCATTTTCACTAAGCTTATCTAAGATATTCGTACATATCTCGTTAACGATCTCACCAAAACGATCCTTTATCTCTGATAGAGGAAGCTTTGCTGACAGCTTTCGTGTTATATCAATGGTCGTCAGAATATCACCGCACCCGATGAGGTCAGTTCCCTTCATTAAAGTACCTAACATATCAAAGATCAGACATTTTCTCATATCAATCGCGATATTATTCTCATTGTAATTAGTATCAAGAACCTTAAAGATATACCCTGCAGCGGCTGAGCTGTCACCTACTTTTATGGCATTAATCACCTTTTGTTCTATTTCAATCGGATAATAATACTTAGACTGAAGATTTTTAATATCATCATACAGAATAATATCCGTATTAAGCAGCTGAATATATTCTGCAGCTTCTCTGGCTGCCAGATAGGAGCCATGAATTCCTTCCAATTGAAGTTCGATCGTTCCTATGGCACTTACCACCTGAAAGTCGAAGCTTTCGATTTTCTGTTCCAGATTATATATGGTTTCCTTCAAAAGCTCTACCATTTCTAAGGTATTGCTAGGTAAGTTAATGATGGCTGCTACCATATCGCCGATATCTGCAATCTCAACATTAAAATGATCAACGGCTATCTCCGAAAAAATATTTGCAACGACAAATTTGTATAAGCTTAGGCTTTCTTCAAAGGAAATATCCTCTTTCTTTTGTTCCTCCAAGGGAATTATGGGAAACAGAACGACCACATTGTAATTGGCATTCAGCTTCAGGTTAAACTTATTATATTCCACCGGTCCGTTTTCTTTATCAAATGGATATTCTAATAACCGAAAGATATAATAATCCTTTAAAACTTTCGAATTATTCCAAAGGATACGATTCGTATCAGAACGCTCCTTAAATATATGCTGCGCTTCCTCCATAAGCCACCGATATTCATTTTGTTCCGTATTGGTAGCCCAATTGCCCTGTTTACGAAAGAGATCAATGATACCCTGCAGCGGATTATAATTCGATTTGGCCAGAAAATACGAAAAGTATGAGCCCATAAAAATACACAAAAACAACCCAACCAGACTAAAATAGCGAATACTTTTTGCATTCTTTTCAAGCAGAGCATCCGGTGTCATACAGATATATTTCCAATTAATATAGTCCGACTGCGTACTGGAAACCATATAACGTTTATTGTTGACTTTTTTGTAGAAATAATCTCCCTCACTGATTTTCTCATACTCCAACTCACTATCCTGAAGATTATCCTCTGTGTTATCAACAATTTCATTATTACTGTTCAGGATAAATATCTTTAGACTGTCATCCCACTTCATATTATTTATTGTTTTTTGAAGGCTTCGCATATTGATAGTAATAACAATAGTGCCGGAATCAATTCCAAAATTAGATTGCAATGTGGTCATTGTAAACAACAGAACATTTTCTCCGTTGAGCTTATGAACCGGAATCACTCCTCTATTATAATTTTCCTTCATCAACTCCTGGAATTCCGTAAAATCGTATTCACTGTTCTCATAATATAAATGATAGAACAGTTCACCCGACATATTGCCATTTACACTGGACACCGTTCCCGTATTATTAAAATATATAAATATGTCCTCAATGAAATCATCGACGATATTTAAATTCTTTAAAGAATTCACCAGATGATAGAGCGTAAGTTGCTCCTTTGCCGTGAATTTACCCTTGATTATGGTTGCCGATTGCACATCGAGATCCAATGCTATCCGCTTAAATAACTTATTGATCTCATTAATATGATTATCCACCCCAACTTTTACTGAACTCATTAAGGCATCGTTCATTTTATTTGCTTGACCTTTTGTGATCTGTAATGAATAGGCATAAATCCCGATACTTAAGAATATTGGAATGACAAGAATAAAAAGATAAGATAGGAACCATTTTATTAGTAAAGTTTTACGTTTTGTTTTCATAACGCTCCCCCTTGCAACTCTCTAAAGAAATCATAGATAAATCAAACTATGCCTTCCCTACTTTATTGTACTTAAGAGTATCCAACTTGTATATTATCATTTTTACGAATTAGTAGCATAATTGTATTCAATATCTCGAATTATATTGAAATAAGCTCATGCCATAGTTTCAAATTATTCTTAAGAAATTCAATACGAGGAACTATGTACCATTATGAAATCAAGTAAAGGCACCCTATCATTTTTAAAATGATAGAGTGCTCTATTTTTGTGGTCTTTTGATTAAGGACAGCCTGATACTACAAAAGTATAGTATTTTTACATCATTCTTTCAAATACTAAAGGACAGCCGGGAACAGAATCAATATACATTATTTCTCCCTTACTCATTAGCTCTTCTTCTCCAAATTTCCAATTGCCTTTTGGCAGATATACTTCTCTTCCGGTGCAGTTTTTTTGATAAACCGGTGCAACCAGCAGTCTTTCACCTAACATAAATTGATCGATAATCCGTTCCACCGGATCCTCAGGAAATTCATAGCTCATATATCTTATCACAGGTTCGCCGGTCGCTGCCGCCAATTCAACATAGCGAAGAATTGTGTCAATATATTTATTTCTAAACTCCAAACTTCTCATAATAGCTTTAAAATTCTCTTCACTAAGAATTCGAAAAGGTGCTGCAGAAAATTGAATTGCCGGCATCAGACATGCTATTTCACAATGTCTTACAAATAATTCCTGGTCATGGCTTGCTTCGGCTGCCTGTAGAAAATTCATATATTCTCCGCCACCAATCATGTCCGGGCAACTATATGGATGCCCGGTCAGCCCTTGCAGTAGCGAATCCGGAATCAGCGAATTAATCCCATTGTTTCCCCATGAGTGATCCTTATCACAAAGTCTTTGAAGAAGACCATAGCCACCTGCATTAAAAGATGCTCGATATTCGTTGAATTCAAATTGCTCACCAAACTTTGACCACAAATTACAATGCTCATCCGGGGTCACCTTCAAGGCGGTCAGATTATCTGTTTTATAGTAAATGCTGTCTCCTCCATCAAACTTAAAGCCATCCACTCCCATTGACTGCAACTCTTTTAATTGCTGAATTAACCATTCCTGAGCTTTCTGGTTGGACATATCAAGGACAGCAGAATATCCATTCCACCATTTTACTATGTAGGGGTTTCCATCCTCTTGCTTAATTAAAATATCTCTGTTCAAAGCATCACGATAAGCAACTGTATCTGCTGTAACAAATGGGCATACCCAAAGCATGACTTCAAACCCCATTTCATGCAGACGTTCAATCATTTTCTTTGCTTCGGGAAATTTACCGTTATGAAATCTCCATTCACCATAATTTTCAGACCAACCGTCATCAATCACCAATACACCGGCCGGCATTCCATTCTTTATGATATTCTGTGCATATTTTAGGATATCCTTTTGATTTTGATCAAAAGTTAACTCTATCCAGGTACAATAGATAATCTTCTGAAACAAATTTCTTGATGGCATTTTCTGATGAAAAGGAAAATGCGCCTGCATTGCAGATAAATAAGCACCTTTCAGGTTTTCAAAGCCTGATTTGAGTAGAACATCATCAGGAAATTCAATTTCACCATTTTGGAAGATAATTTTGAATCCAGCCTTTCTCCAAAGATATCTCCCCTTACTGGATACTAACAAAGGCATCGCCTGATTCGGTGTGGTATTACTACTAAAATCAAGTATGCACTCACTTTTTTCATGAAAAGGCATATTCAGTCCATACTTAACACAAGCTCCATACCAGTATTCATTCTCTAAAATTTTCTTTTTCATTCTTTGCTCCTTGTTTCTTATTGATTTCTCTGTACTTTCGATGTCAAAATAACAAAGGCCACCATAATATAAAACAGATACCTTACTCTAGTTTTACATTTAGGTGGCCCGGTTATATTACATATTAATGTTATTTTTACTTATTCTTATTCGCTATAAATTCATCAAACTGTCTTTGTACCTCTGCTATATATTCATCCATTCCTGCGTCCTTTAACTTCTTAATAGCAGTATCGTAGTTCTCATCAAAATCTACAAAACCATTTCTTATCGGTGCTAAATCCTTGGAACATACTTCAAATACTGCTGTTTCAATCTCTTTTACACTTTCGTTATTAAATACAAAACCGATGGCATTGGATAATTTTGCATCATCATCCCAGTGCTGATACTGCTCGATATATTCCTCCGTAACGTTCGGTGTAAATACAGTATAATTTTTATTACGGAACATCCATTCATAGAAGAAATCATTGGTTACTAATCTGTTAATTCTTCCATCTACCATTTCATAATCTGTTCCTTCTACACCATAAATTGCAAATAAATAGTTCTCCTGTGAAGAGTACAGCCAATTAATAAATTTCATCGCGCCTTCCGGATTAGGAGCAGTAAAAGGAACGCATAGAACTTCTCCACCGGTAGCTGTAATGTATCTAGGCTTATCATCTGCTAATATATAATTCATTAATTTAGAATCAGGTGCATTTGCTTTTACTGAATCGGCAATCTCTGTATCTTTTCCAAAGGAACCTTCCGTCCATATGTATAAGCCGGTCTGCATACGATTTGTTCTTTCGTTATAATTAGTTGATAATTCATCCGCATATAGTCCTGAAACATACATATCTCTATTATATTTTGCTACGCTCTTAAAAGCATCTGTTTCATAATAGCTATATACTTTACTTGTATCTTCACCGTAAACAGCCATTTCTTCTTTTGCCACAAAGGTATATTGTTCCGGTTGGAAATATCTGGTGAGTGGTTTGAAAATGATGTCTCCAGGTCCCTTTAATTCAGGGAACTGTTCATTCACCTTAACTGCATAATCCTTTAAATCCTCCGGTGTGTTTAAGTCCGTTAATCCAACTGCATCCATTAAATCCTGGCGTACCGTAACGAATTGATACATACCTGAGGAGGAAGCATAGGAAGAAGGAATTCCATAAATCTCTCCGTTTACTTTTGCTCCTTCAATGTGGCTTATGGGAATAACCTTAAGCATATCCTGTCCATACTGGCTAATTAATTCATCCAGCGGCATTGCCTGCTTTTCATTTACCATTTGGGAAAGATTTGGTAAACCATCCCAATATAAATCAATTGGTTCATTTGCTGCTAGCATAATGTCTTTTTGCTCCCAATAGGAATCCCAAGGTACAAAAATCATTTCGACTTTCAAATTAAGATCCGCAGCCATCTTTTCTGCAAATTCATTTTGAATGAATGAGGTCATACGATCTGACTCATCTCCCGGATATAGAATTGTTAAGGTCTCTACCTTCCCAGTAGAATTCTCTTCTTTGTCATTATCTGTATCACTTGTTTGATTCGTCTTATCTTCCGTTTTATCGGCTTCCTTCTCTTGACTGCATCCACCCAGTAAGCCCAAAATCATGGAGATAACTAATACAATAACGAATAGTTTTTGTTTTTTCATAAACCCTCCTGTTAAAATTAATATTTATGTTAAGCGTACTGCTTCACATCATAAAAAGATGTATCTCTTATTCTTTTACCGCCCCTGTCATAATACCGTTAATAAAGAATTTTTGAACAAATGGGTACAAGAAGATAATTGGACCAATGGTTATTACCGTTACCGCCATCTTCACTGTTTCTGCCGGTAATGTTATATTTGCTGCTGCTCCTGAGGGAACTACACCTGAACTGATTGCGTTTACATTCGATAAGATATTGTATAAATAAAATTGAAGCGTAAATAATTTCTTATCATTGATGAACATCAGAGCATTCCACCAATCGTTCCAGTATTGCAGAGCATACATTAATCCAACGGTTAAAATTCCCGTCTTACATAAAGGCAAAGCAATTTTATAATACATTTCAAAATAATTCGCTCCGTCTATTTTAGCTGCCTCATATAAAGATTGCGGTATGTGAGAAAAATAAGTACGTAGCAGGAACATATTCCATACGCTGAAAATAGATGGAATAATCAAGGCAAAAACACTATTTCTCAGATTATAATATCTAACGCACATGATATACCAGGGTATTAAACCGGCAGAAAAGATGATGGTAAAATTACAGATAAAAGCTATCATATTTCTGTATCTTAATGCCTTAATCGATATTGCATACGAAATCATTGTTGTAATTAGCAGTGCTCCCAACGTTCCAACAACTGTCACAAAAATCGTAAGTCCATAGGATTTAAGAATTTTCATACCACTGTGTGCAAAAATATAAATATAGGTATTAAAGGAAAAGCCCTGCGGGAATATGGAATACCCCTGTAATGCTACCTCCCTCTCCGACGATAGTGAAACACTTAAGGTAAGGATTAACGGATAAAGGCAGATGATTGCAAATAAGCCCATGAATGAGTATGCTATTGTTTTCAGCACTCTATCACTGTATGACCTTTTTATCTTCATACTAGAATAACCCCTCCCCGTCGTTTATTTTCTTTACAAACTTATTTGCTAATGTTACCAGTATTAATCCCATGATTGATTGATATAAACCAATCGCTGTAGAGTATGAGAACCCTAGAGTCTTCATGGAGGAATATACATAAGTATCAATAACTGAAACTGCGTCGGACAAGCTTGGGTTATTGCCCACGATGCCGTAAATCATACCGAAGTCACCATAAAAGATACGTCCCACACTCAATAATACCAGGACAACCGCGGTTGACTTTAGCATCGGCAAGGTTAAATAACAAATCCTTTGTAGTTTGTTGGCACCATCAATTTCCGCTGCTTCGAATAAGGATACATCAAAACTGGACATAGCAGCCATATAGATAATGGAATTGTATCCACTCCATTTCCACACATTTGCAAAGATGATAATTCCCTTCCAGTATTGTGGTGATGCATACCAGCTGATTGGCTCATACCCCAATGTTTCACGAACTCTGTTTACTAATCCGACATCCGTGGCAAAAAAGCCGTAAATAATCGCTCCGACAACAACCCACGAGAGAAAGTATGGAAAGAACATTGCACTTTGTGTTATTTTCTTAAATAATTTCCCTTTCATTTCATTGAAGAAGATTGCTATACTGATTGGTACGATTAGACCAAACAGGATACAAAATAGATTAATAATTAGCGTATTAAAGGTAACCCTCCAAGCCGTGCTGTTTCCGTTAAAGAAATAAGTAAAGTTATCAAACCCTACGAACTTACTACCAAAAATACCATCAACCACATTAAAATCAGTGAACGCCATCCATATACCGGTAAATGGTATATAGCAAAAGAGAATTAATACAATTAACGCCGGTAAACACATTAAATATAAAATTCGGTGTTGTTTCAACTCTTTCATAAAACCACTCTTTTTTCGAATACTGTCTCTTATCACTCGCATTTATCATCACCACACTCTTTGTATTCTTTTATTTCTCTTACCGATTGTTTTGATAAGAGCAATACCTCCTACAGCAATCATCATCATAAGTAGATAGACGAATGTCATTATGTTTCCATCCCCAGTTTTGGGTAGATCAGAGGAAGCATTCTCTGAATTTACTGATGTTGTATCAGTATTTGAAGCGTTACTTACTGTTATACTCCCTAATACTAACCATCCATCAGCTCTTTGGCCTGCATTTGCAAAGCCCAGAATATTACCGTTCTCAAGAGGGTTTATTACTTTAATCCCTATGTTGTATGCCCCATTCTCCAGATCAATAGCGTCTACCGTATATCCAAAGGAACTGATTGTTGCATCTGCCGGTATCGTATTCAGATCCCAGGTAGTATTCCAGCTTTTCACTAGTTCCCCATCCCTCATAACACCGATAGCAACCGGCCACATGGTATGGTTGTAATAGAAGGGTGCAATTCCGATGTTTTTAATATCAATTTTTAAGTACAGGGAATCATCTTCTAAAATATCTTTAAAATAAGCTTTATCCACACGGAAATCATAGCCCATCTGTTTCGCTACAGTCTTCGCTGCTTCTAATTCTACGCCTGTATATGTTTTAATTTTCTCGTTCATCAGCCAGGTAACGTGCGTTTGTTCTAGACAGTCAGCCCAGCTTTGACCGGACTCCCCCTCCCAATTCTCATTTTTAAAGATCATCGGCTGACAGGAAGGATATATTTCACCGCCGATCACATTTGTTTTCCATTTGTCTTGAACCTTAAGCTCCAATAATTTCTGCATAAAGCTCCATGTCTGGCCACCCGTCTCAGCTGACAGAGTTGCATAAGCAAAGGAGTCATCATGGAATCCTACATCAGGAGTCTCGTTATCAACACCCCACTTTGGTTCTCTTGCACATAAGAGGGTAGTGTTAAAAGCTTCATCGTAAGCTTTCAGAACATCGGTATAAAGCTCAGTGGGAATATTCCAATTTGGTTTCTCATCCGAGGTATCTTCATCATAGGGCCAGGTATGCCATTCACCCCAAAAGCCTAGCAAGCCCAAGGTGATACATCCAATTCTCGGATCTCCATCATACTCTTCCCCAAACGCGTAAATCAAGTTTATCATTGAGGTTCTAAGATCTTCATTATTATAATCAGGGCAATATCCATCGCCGCCTAAATTATCCGGTTCATCATAATATCTCATCTCTAATCCGGCATCAATTAGGAATTGCGGCACCCCTGAGTCCAAGGAAGGATAATCATAATATAATCGAAACGCTGCCTGGTGTCCCCTTGCTGCCACAGCGTTTAAACGCTCCTCCAGCTTTGTCCAATCAAAACTATCCATACCGGTTTGTACCTCTTTTACCGGAATATAAAACCATTCCATACTATGAGGAAAATCCGTGGTAATCCCGGTAGTTAACTCATCATAGGGAACAAATCCCTTTAACGGATTACCATCGAAGGAATCACCCGCCTTAATAAAATGTTCCTTATAACCCGTATTACCTGACTCATCAGCCAAAGCGATATCATTTGAATGAAACAGGGTGCTTAAGCTCAGTATCGCAGTTAAGCAGATTGAAATAGCCTTTCGTTTCATATAAATCCTCCATTCCTACAGATAATGCAAATACTAGCGAACAACATATTAACTGTTTATAGACCGATTATAGCACATCAAATTTCTAATTTATATGAAGTATTGTTTGGCAAATAAGACGTTTTGTTGTGTTATTTCACCAGATAAAATTACAAAAGAACAAGGTTTATGTGCATTTTAATTATAAGTGACTTCTTTCCAATAATATCTTCCTATTTTATTCACACAACAAATTAACTTCTTTTCTTATATTGTTTGATTCTGTATTTGCCTATCACTTGAATTGTAAATCTTCATTTTCACTTTATGACATATCGTTATCGACAACCATCTTAAATTTTTCAATATCTCTTTCCGTTATATAGGGACAATCTCCGATTTTAGCGACATCCTCTTTTAAAACAAACATACTAAGCGTATTAAACCGTGCTCCTGTCTTCATATAACCTATAATTGCCTTTTGCAAGGAGCTTGTGGCTATTACTTTAGCCAGGTCTACCTCTTTATCTCCAAAGACTCTCTCCAACAGCATTCGGTCACTGGTTTTGATAGGATATCGATAAAACTGGCTTTGAACTTTCACAATATTGCTTTTCTCATATTCCATAATTAGAGAAAGTCGGGAGTCATAGAGCCAGCTTTCACTCCAAAACCCTTTGATGTTAAGCTCACTAAAGTAGGTTGCATAGAAATCAAGAGCAAGCTCCATAGAATTTCTAACTCTTTGGGGCGTATATCCGGGTCCTTCCGGGATATGAAATGCCAGCAAGATATCTCCCTTCGTCAAGGTTAACTTCCAATCTGATTTCTGTAATACTACCGGGGTCTGTTCTATATAACCCATAGGATTAATTGCATTTGCTTGTATCGATTGGTCATCTTCGTCCCATTGTGTCAGGAATTTACCCCTATCATCATAGATCTCATTCGTACCATTAAACTGCCCATCCCGCCTGATCTCATTGTTTGCATATTGTAGCGCTACTACGCGGTTATTGATCCTGTTTCGATATACACTTAATTCTTCTTCAAGCTTGCAGGGAATAAAGTAAAATCTGTCCATCAAGAAAATGGTACATGTATAAAAGTTGATATCCCAAGGGAAGTCACTCACTGTGATATCCTCTTGCAAAATCCATTTCTCAAACTGCTTTTTCATAGGTGTATACGGTATCTCTTCATAATACATCAAAGGGACACCTCTATCTTGAAGCATCTCCATAGAAGGCTTTACGCAAGCCAGTAACAGAATAAACGGATAATAATCCTTGTAATTATGTAAGCAGGTTGGTACTAGGTTATTATAATCATTGTCTTCAAAACGTTTCTTAGCCAGGCACATATCCCAGATTAAGAACTTGGTAAAATAGCATAAGATAGAATCTTCTTCTATTTCCCTAAGAGCAGCTTCCATCTGCTTAATTTTTACTTCCGGTACATTAAATCTTTGAAAACAATTGTTCAGAAAGTTTTTATCAATAATTTCTCTTTGAAGACCCTCCTCATATAAATCGAACTGTTTTTCTAACCCGTCGGGTAAGTTATGAAGTCCGCAATGGCTAATACATTCCGATAATTTGTATATTTTATCTCCCATTTTAATAACCCTGCCTTTCTCAATGTATGCAAGCTTTGGACCGCAGGCATAAAATTTTCGCGTGAACTGAAGCAATTATCATCATAGCATTTACCTTTCGTATCGTTAAGACGAGTTTTGATGTTTTTAATTGTCTTTTTGTGTGTATTGCGATGCTATATTTGATCCTTTCTTAAAACCTATAAACAAACTCCAGAATAGCAATATTGAAATAATCATGCTATAATAATTAAGAAGTTTATGTAGAATACCGTAAGGGAAGGTCTTGTCTATGAGAGTAAAACATTGTGAGCTTTTATCGAATGATGGAGAAACCATTAGTAACCTTAATTCCTATTTAAAAGAAATATATACTGATGACACTATGAAAGAGTTACATTTTCACGATAATACCAATTCGTCTGAATTATATATGTACTATTGCGGCATATCTTCCTGCCTTCCAGGACATACCTGGGGTCCGGCAATACGCGAGCATTATGTTATTCATTATGTGTTATCCGGCGAAGGTACCTTGAAAGTCAGCGATAAAATATATAGCTTAAAGGAAAATGAAGGCTTTTTATTAAGTCCGAATGAAGTATCCATCTATTCAGCAAGCGTCGAAAATCCTTGGGAATACGTTTGGGTCGGTTTTCATGGCTTGAATGCTAATAATTACTTGCGTCTTGCAGAGTTAACGAAGGAACAGCCCACCTTCAAATTTACAAGGGGTGACCAATTAAAGAATTGTTTATTGGAGATGGTCAAGGTAAATAACGAATACACGCATAGCACTAATTTGCGGATTCAATCCCTGCTCTATTCTCTATTTGCAGAGTTAGTTGAAAACGTACAACAAAGTAATTCTGTAAATCCACACACTGCGAAAAGCCAATACATACGGAAAGCAATCGACTATATTCATACCAATTATATGAATCATATCACAGTGACCGACCTTGCTAATTATGTAGGCCTAGACCGCAGTTATTTTACAACTATCTTTAAGGAGTGCTTAAATACTCCTCCCCAAAAATATCTAACACAGTATAAGATAAATAAAGCCTGCAGCCTACTGAAAGATGACACCTTTTCTATTGCAGAAATAGCCACAATATCAGGCTATAATGATCCTGTTGTTTTTCAAAAAGCTTTTAAAACCATGATGGGAATTTCACCTTCAAAATATAGATCAAAAACATCGGATTAAGTTCTACAATGATACAAGAATACCTCCAACCATAAAATCATAGTTGGAGGTATCTTAAATCTTATTCGACCTTCGTATTATTAATTTTTCCAAGATGTAAGGTGACTGTCGTCCCTTGGCCCGGGATGGAAGCTATTCTCATCCCATACTTCTCGCCATAATATAATTTCAGTCGCTCCTGTACATTAAACAGTCCGTAATGACTTGATTGCTGTGAGTTCAATAATTGAGCAACTCGTTCCTGCTCCATTCCTACCCCATTATCCGTTATGATAATCAGTAATTCATCCTCCTGGAATTGTGTTTCAATCGTAATATTACCGGACTTCTCCGGCTTCTTTAATATACCGTGCAACACTGAATTCTCTACGATAGGCTGTAGTGTAAGCTTTGGAATGCTATAATTCTTGCATTCGGGATCGATATTGATTTCATAATCCAAACCGCCGTCGAACCTGGCATTTTGGATTGCCAGATAGGTTTTTATCAGCTCAATCTCATCCTCAATACTTACCAATATTTTTCCTTTGTTTAAGGAAAGACGAAAGTATTTTGCTAATGTAGTTACTAAGGAACTGATTTCCGGTGCATTTTTACGGATTGCCATCCAATTAATGTTCTCCAAAGTATTATATAGGAAGTGTGGATTGATCTGTGCCTGAAGTGCCATGAGTTGAGCCTTGCGTTCCTCTAATCTTGATTCATAGCTTTCTTTGGAGAGTTGATTGCTACGCTCAATCATGCTATATACCATTTCTTCCACTTTCCCCATATCATCTTTCCGATTTACCCTTTGATCTGTAATCACTTGTTCTGCTTTGATACCCTCATTTTCTATCTTCTCAGCAATCAGACTCATCCTCTTCATAATCTCGTTCATGATATTATTAATGATAACAAAGGATGCAGCTACGAATAGTATGATAACTAGAATCGTTAGTATGATTAAATCCAGATCTCTCCAGAAGGAGTACCCCTCCAGCATATTCTTTCTGGCAATACGGTCAACTACGATCCAACCGGTATCTTTGATTGTTGTATAGACAAGATACTCTTCCTGACCGATATCTCCTATCTGAAGAATGTCCTGCTCCGAAGCCCTTATCTTATCCATCAAGGAGGCTTCCAGATATTCCTGCCCAAGTATCGATTTATCCGCCCCTGACAGTAATCTACCCTCATCATCAATAATGAAGATTCGTTCACTCTTTCTTAAACTGACATCATCCATCAGCGAATAAAGATATGCTTCCGTAATGTCCACCGATAAGATACCATTGTTATCATAGATATTATTCGTATTCTTGATTACTCTATGATAAGAAATCAACCAGGAATCTGATTCTCCTGCAATAGAGACCTCATAATTCACCCCAGACCAAAGTGCTGCTCCATACAGATCTGTTATCTCTGAATACCACTCTTTATCCTTAATACTATTCACTGAGAAAAAATTGACATGCTCTGTAGACGCCATCTTTTGGTCATCCACAAAGAGTCTTACTTTATATATGTGGTTCTTACCTTCATAATTATGAATTTTATTACGTATGTTCTTCAGCTGTTTTAACTGAAGCATGATGTCAGAGTTATTGTCCGTACCTAAGAATTTCTTAATCTCCTCATCAAAGTATAAACTATCGGATACCAGTGTGGCGTATTCAATGGTGTTATGAATATTATAATTGATTTGCACTAAGGTCTGCATCTTAGCATTATTAATATTCCGATAAGCTAGTTCTGTTGTCCTGAGGTAATTACTGTAGCCCAAAGCGAGGGTTGGTAAGAGTACCAATGTAAAAAAGATAATAAAGAGCTTTCCTTTCATATGATTCCCTTCCTCCGATCGGATCCGTTAAATCTGATTACTTTATCCTTCTCATACCAATCAACATCTGCCTGTATTCCTTAGGAGTTAGTGCTGTATGGCGCTTAAATATCTTACTGAAATAACTTGGCTCTATGTATCCTACCAGATTACCGATTTCAGAAAGTTTAACTGCTGAGTCCTCAAGAAATTTCTTGGCAGCATCAATACGAACTCCGGTAATATATTGATTTATGGTATTCCCAGTTAACTGCTTAAAGATCCCACAAAGATAATTAGGGCTAAGATATACCTGCTCTGCAATTGACGAGATAGTGATGTCCTCCTGATAGCTCCTTTGGACTATTTTCTTAATCCTATCAACCGTCTCCTCATTCTGGTCAACAACCTTTTCACGGATCAATTGATTTAGCTTTAAACAAAATTCTAGAGTTTCCTTCATCATCTCAGGGATTGTCTCAGTCTTACCAAGCTTCTCATATTCGGATAGAATATCGATTTTCTCGATTTTTATATTATCATCCATCGTTGATATATATTCCGCTACTGCTGTAATCAACATTCCGGAGCACTGTATTCCATAGAGCAGATCAAGATTAGGACTTGCAGCAACCGATTGAAAATAGCGCTCAATTGCTGCTTCCAATAGCTCCTGATCAGAGGATGCAATAACCGTACGGACCGCACTTAGAGACTGGAAGAGGGAATCGTCTTCTAATATTTCATATTCATGATTCTGAATTACTCTGTTTTTACCAAGTACCAGTCTCTTGCATACATTTTCTCTTGCCTTACTAAATGTAACCGGTAGCCCTACTATTCCATTGACATAATCGCCGATGCCTACTGTAGCACTGATTCCTGATCCTTTCAGTAATTCAAACAACATCCTAATCAACGTCTTAATCTGTTCATGAAATAATTCAGCTTGTTTACTATCCGAAGAGAATTCCTCCCTCATAAGAAGAACAAACTCTCCTCGGTCATATTCAAATGCATATCCATCAACATAGATCTCCAACAACTCTTCCAAGAGATTCTGAATGCCATAGTTAAGTATCTTCTCAGCGGGACGGTTTGTACCGCTATACGTTTCTTGTTTGTTGTCAATACTTACAATGGCTGTACAATAGAAGTCATTCTTCCCGAGTTCAACCTGAAGAAAATCGATACGTTCCGCAAGCTCAGGGGATGAATCGGTAATCACTCCGTCCACTAGATCTGCAAAAAAACGAGCGCGCAATAAAAGCAGATTATTCTGCATATGCTTTCTTATCTCTTCTTTCCTGCGTAGTTCCTCCCGCTCCATGTCGAGCAGTATACGAACCTTCTCAAGAATTGATAGCAGCTCATTGGTATCAATTGGCTTTAAGATATAATCAAGGGCATTTACTTTAAATGCATTTTTAAAATATTCTACATCATCATATGCACTCATAATTAGAATAGCCGGTTTCTTAGCCAACTGCGCCAAACGCTCAGTTAGTTCAAAGCCATTGAGATCCGGCATGCGAATATCGGTAAGCACTAGATCCGGTTCCTTCTCCATCGCAATGGAAAGCGCCGACAATCCTCCTTCGGCAACACCGGCTACCTCAAATCCACAAGGATTGTTATCGATAAAGTATGCAATTCCTTCTCTTGTCTGCTTTTCATCATCTGCTATTAGAAGCTTATACATGGATGCCTCCTTAAGATCTAGATTTACTCAAAATATGCTCCATTTTCACGAAGCTTGCTTCGCAGCAATGATACATTAACTTGTCTTACATCCCCTAAATTCAACGCTAGCCAGGTTGCCATGCCTGCAGCTTGTCCGGTTACGAAACAAACCGGCATAACTCGTACACTTCCTTGGACACGATGATCACAGGAAATTGACCTTCCGGCAACTAACAGATTCTCGATATTCTTCGGAATCAAGCTCCGATAAGGGATACCATGGGATTCTCCCGGAGCATACGGCCTCCATTCTTCCTCACCATTGCTCTTACCGCTTAGTATCTTCTCCACATCCTTCTTAGAATTATGAACATCGAGAAAGTAACAATTTCTGCCTATTTCATCCGAGAATGACTTTCTCTCTATATAATCCTCAATCGTAATGGTATACTCGCCTATAATTCTCCTTGACTCGCGTATCCCTAGCGCTGCTGCGGTTGATACCAAAAACGATGAAGCATAGGTCTCCGGAAGAAACTCCTTTAGTCCTTCATGAAATTGATGGGCTAGTTGTCGCCCATTCATCAGGGCTTCTGACACACTGAAGGGGTCCAGGGGATCTACTTGAAATAAATGTCCTGCATTAAAACCAAACGTTCGGGGACCTACTTGAGAAATACAGCAATGTGCATCAACCACCAATGGATATTTATCCGACTTAGCTATCTTATAGACGGCACTCTGTGGGTTATTCATATGTACGATTGGGGAATGCCGGAATTGATATTCATCCACATTTGCTAGTACAAAACAATGGGTATTCGGCTGTAACTCGTGTGTCTCCTCATCGCCGATCTCATAGGGAAGACCTGCCATCGCAACCAAATCCGCATCACCGGTACAATCAACGTACATCTTACCCTGATAAGCGGTTAATCCCCCTTTGTTAGATACTATGATATAGTCAACTTTATGATGATTACTGATGGCAGAAACAAGCTGGGTATTAAATAATACGGTAACGCCTGCTTCCCTGACCATTTCATCATATACTCTTTTTAAAGCCTCGGCATCGATCGGAGTCCAATCCACATCCTCCGAACTCACATGCTTCATACCTTCTTTTACTCTCTGGAATATCTCATAGCCGATTCCCTGATAGATTACCTTCTCTTTGTCAGAGAATGGACACCATGCAGGAATCATACCTATCGTTCCCATACCTCCCAGCGCTCCGGATGCCTCAATCAGAAGAACACTGGCTCCTTCTCGAGCTGCTGAGATCGCTGCTGCACAGCCTGACGGACCACCGCCGGTAATAATAATATCATAACGGTTATCCAATGTTATATCTTGTTCAAATTGAATCTTCATTCTTCTACCTCCTAGTATACTGTCTAATTCATAGAGAAACAATAATATAATTAAAAATATTGAAGAATATAATCGAATTATGTACTATATTACAGCACACTTCGGAAAGAGGGGTGCGGCAATAATCCCACACCCCTAAGTATTAAACTACAAGACAACTATCTTGATGTATACCACTCATTATACTTTTCAATTAATTTATCTCCGCCTAAAGACTTCCATTCTGCAATAAAATCCTGATAACTTTCTGCAGTGATCCCGCTTACCACAGAGTTTACAACGAATTCCTCTGTAAAGCTTGCTGAATTAGTCAGATTTGTTGATATCTGTGCATAGATGGAACAAGGAACATCACTGCCCGGATTAACATGGATAAAACTGCCATAATCGAAGTTAAGTTGGGAATATGCCTTGAATTGATCTTCATTTTTACGGGCACGGCATAACCAGTAAGTGCCATAATCCTCTGTCGTACCGGTAAGGTATATGTTCGCATTTCCTCTATGCTCAAAGAAAGTAGGTAATATTGGAGTAAAGTTTCCTTCTGCATCTACATTGTGATCTACACCTTCTATACCGATCACCATTTCCTTGAAGGTCTCGGGTACCAGCTTCTTTGCGAAATAATCCATGGTAGCTTCAACGTTCTTAGCATTTTTGGGGATTACCACATAAAAATCCATCTGATTAATAGACGAGGCGCTCATGCCTGCCTTACCTGCCATTTCAAGTGGCTGCACGTATTCTACCGCTGCCTCCGGATTGGTGGTTTTAAAAGTTTCAACGAGACTTGGCAATGACCACCAGCCGTCAATTCTGCATAACGCAAGGTCCGTTGTAAACTTCTCCAGGGTCGTTGCAATCTGGTTGGTAGGCATTTCCGTATCCAATAAGCCCTTCGTATATAATTCGTTCAGATAAACCAGGAAGTCATAAAAGCCATCTTGAAGCTGATACGGTACCAGTTCACCGTTGACATCCTTCCAATCACTTTCCACCCCGAAAGCACCACCGAGACCGCCGATACGAAGATTATTCAGGTCTGCCATGGTAGCTGAGAGCGGTGTAGCTGCGCTTCCCTTGCCGGTAGGATCAGTATCTTTAAAGGCTTGAAGCATTGCCGTAAATTCCTCTAAGGTTGTTGGCATAGTTAATCCCATCTTCTTGAGAATATCTGCACGAATCATGATTCCGTTACCAACATTAGAGCTATCTTCACGTCCGGTCGGGCTGGCAGAGGGAATACAATAATAGGTCTCACCTACCACACATACATCAAACATAGATTGGCTGATGGTAGAAGCAATACTCGGAGCATATTGCTCTATTAGTTCCTTCATATCCATTAAAGCACCTTGACTTGCATAATCTGCATAGCGGCTTTTGTCATTCAATACAATAAAATCATAATCGGCACCTGCTGCCACAATAGCGTTCAACTTATCGAACGGATTATCGGCAGGAAGGATATCATACTCTACTTTATATCCTGTCTTTTCTGTTATCCAGCCATATACCGGATTTGCTTCCGGATCATTCCAAGCAAGTCCACCCTGATTAGGTACCAATGCTTTTAATACAATTGGCTCATTATTAGCGGTTTCCTCTGAGCTTTCTTTGTTATCGACTTTCGCACCATCTTTCGGGGTCTCGGTAGTCTCTACCTTTTTACCGCAGCCTGCAAGCATTGTTACGGTAAGGCACAGTGTTAAAATTATTACTACAAAACGTTTCATTTTTTTCACACTCTTTCCTCCTTAAATAATTATGATAAGCATTTTCCCTATGCATTTATCCTTTTGTTGATCCGATGGTCATACCCTTAACGAAATAACGCTGCATGAAAGGGTATACGCACAGAATTGGAACTGTTGCTGCCACGATAGCCGCCGCTGTTATGCTTTCCTCTGACACTTCCTGCATCATGGCTATTTTGGCTTGAATATCGGTTGCCTTTGATATCATATCTCTCAGATACAAAGGTAGTGTCTGAAGCTCAGGACTATTTACATACATCATCGGGCCAAAATAATTATTCCAAATCATTACCGAAGTAAATACCACAATGGTGGCATATACCGGTTTGCTTAATGGTACAATAAAACGCAGGAATATGGTTAAATTCGATGCTCCGTCCACCTTCGCCGACTCTATAATGCTCTCAGGGATATCCTCATAGAAGTTTTTAATAATCAGTAAATGAAATACATTAATCAATCCCGGAACGATCAAGACAATCCGTGTATCCAATATGCCATAAGCATTATAAAGCAAATAGGTAGGAATGATTCCGCCACTGAAGTACATGGTAAAAACAAAAAACAGTAATATTTTTTTCATATGGGGAAGGTTGCGCAGGGATAAAGGAAATGCAGTAAATGCTGTTACGACTAGGGTACAAATCGTGCCAAGCACTGTAATTAAGACTGAATTCCCAAAAGCAACCAAGAATCTCTGTGAACCAATTATGGAATTCATTGCATCAAATTGAAATCCAACCGGGAAAATTCCAACGGATCCGGAACTGATCGCCCACTCCTCGCTGAAGGCTTTCGATACAACATGCATCAAAGGAAATATGATCAGTAAAACTAATATAGTAATAAACAAGTAAGCAAAGGCGGTTACTAAAATTGCTTCCTTCCCTTTTTTTATCTTTGAAGATGGCTTTATTCCCATTACCAGATACTCCTTCCTGTCGTTCTTTTACTCGTGAAATTACCGGTCAGTACCAGAAGCAATCCTACAAGGGATTCAAATAAACCGATTGCGGTTGCGTAACTGTAATTCATTTGTGATACACCCGTACGATAAATGAAGGTACCTAATACATCACCTGATTTATAAACCGTAGGATTGTACATTAGAAGTATCTCTTCGGTATTCGCATTGAGTACATTGCCGAGATTCAAGATGAACATCAGTAATATAATCGACAACATGCCTGGTAATGTTATATGTATGATCTGCCTTAGTTTTCCGGCACCATCTACTTTTGCTGCTTCATACAGCTCCGGATTGATTCCTGTAAGAGCAGCGATAAAGACGATTGCACTATACCCGACTTCCTTCCAAGCTTCTGAGGCAATAACCACGGTACGGAACCATTGATTATCCATTAAGAAGGAGATTGGTTGCCCGCCTAATCCTACAATCACTTGATTGATAATACCGGTTGAAGGAGAGCAAGCAGCCGTAACAAGTCCACTCACGATTACCCAAGATAAAAAGTGGGGTAGATATAGAACCGTCTGATAGGTTTTCTTAAGGAAGGTTCGTCCTATCTCATTAATCAGAATGGCTATAAAAATCGATAACGGAAAGGTGAATAATATCTTGCCGAAGCTTATAAATAAGGTATTACGGAGCACGGAGTAAAAATTCCTGGAGGTAAACAGCATATTAAAGTTCTTAAAGCCTACCCATGGACTTTCTAAAATTCCGGAGAAAATATTATATTCCTGAAACGATGTTGTCAAACCATACATCGGCATATAACGGAATACAATGATAAATAGGATACCCGGTATCAAGAACAGATACAAATCCAAATTTTTCTTAATGAGTCTGCGGTTTACCGCTTTCTCTGCTTGTCTAATATCTTTATTGCGTAATGCACTTGACTTTCTCATCAATTAATCAACATCCTTTATTCTCATTTGTTAATCAAATTATACAAAAACAAACATCTCAATTCAATGTTCATACCACCGCTCTCTGGTGCAATCTTCCGATGTTTACGTGGGAATTGTTTTATGAGATTGAAAATGCTATCAATTTAAATAAGAATTGCCTCCTTAGGTAGGATGTTAACCCTAAGGAGGCCTTCCGTTATTCTTGTCTTATTTGTCTATTGTTAACATAGTTCAGTATGATTGAGCTATGCTCTCCTTACCTACTTTTCGTATTTGCTACGGTATTCTGTAACTGTCATTCCAACATACTTTTTGAAGGTTTTGCTAAAATACTGGGCATCGTTGAATCCAACCTCATAAACAACGTCATTTATTGTTGTCTGGGGATTTTTCAACAGCTGTTTCGCTTTTTCAATACGTACTGAGTTCAGATAAGAGGAAAAGGTAATATCCTTTTCTTTCTTAAACAGAACGGAGAAATAATACTTTGAAATTCCCACATATCCCGCTATATCATCCAATGTAATCTTCTTATTGTAATTATCATTTATATATTGGACAGCCTTCTTAATCAGTATTTCTGTATTATCAGCCCGATTACTGGAATTCTCAATGATCAGGTTTTTGATGAAATCACGGATGATATCAATTACTTCCTTCAGTTCTTCTGAATTAATGACTTTCTTTTGAAACGCAAACACATCACTGTCATCTTGAAAACAACTGTCGAAGCGTTTGAATATATCATTAATCATATGAGACAATTCCAACTTAACCTCCAAGGAATTCCCTCGTTGTTTGTCCAATAATTTCTCCAGGGCATCGATTTTCTGATAGATAGCCTCACTATCCGCATCTTCGATATACTGGCAGAAATCCTTTACCATTGCTATATCGTATATAAAGTGATAGTCGTGTGGCCTTATCATATTATCCTTGGTCAGATGCTCTCCATCGGATAAATAAAACAGATAATCCGAGGCTTCATAAATCCAATCCAGATATTCTCTCGCTTCTTCAATGGATGTAGTGATCGGAGAATTCGCGCTTTTAAATCCAATGCTGAAATATTGCTTGATGGAGCTCTGTAAATATTCGATACATTTTTGAATTTTGAGATCACTGATATTTTTAACCATTAGAAAACAAGTAATTGATTTCCCAAACTGTTTCGAAAAGGCGTCAATCGCCTCATCCTGAAATTTATTCATAATTAATTCCAAAGAGGCTGCAATGATGTTAGTAACGTGATACTCTGAATTCTTAACATTGTTCAGACTAGCCCGGAAATCAAAGGTAATAAAGCAGTATTTTTCAGTATTCCACTCTACATGAGCTTTATCAAACTCTTCATGGATAAGCTCATTACTTCGATTATCGCTTAATAAAAGCCCCAGTAGATACTCCTGTTGCCTCCTTAAAAGAAGCTTATCGTTTTGCGTATCCGTAACCTGTCCGATGGATAAATCTAATTTTTTCTTCTTTTCTAAAATTATTTTCTTAAGCTCTTCTTCTTCCATTTCAGCCTTAAGTATATAATCGGATACTTTTAATTTAATTGCTTCCTTTGCAAAGGAAAAGTCATCATAGCAGGTCAGAAAGATAATTTCCGTGTTTGGGTTATATTCTTTGATTTTCTTTGCAAGCCATAGCCCGTCCTGCTTCGGCATCTTAATATCCGTTATCACAAGATCCGGTTTCAAGGCTACATACTTTTCGTAAGCATTCTGCCCATTGCTGGCTTCTGCGACAATTTCAAACCCAAGCTCCTGCCAATTGATCAAGGACTTAACACCAATCCGAACGAGCATTTCATCATCTACAATCATTATTTTATACATAAGTATCTCCCCTTTCAGTCCTGCAGAGCATCTGATTTAAAATTCACTGACTTACCGGCAGGACTTTAAGCAACATTATCGGGTACACTGATAATAACCGTTGTTCCAACTCCTACGGTAGATACGATCTGTATACCATAAGCATCTCCCAGATACAACTTTAATCGTTGGTTTACATTATTTAGACCGACCTTACTGAACCGGTTAATGTTCTGTTCCTGCTTGAAGATATTATCCAATACCGCTTTCTCGATACCACTACCGTTATTCGTCGATTCCATAGATTAATGAATTTTCCACAATAGGTTGAAGAATCAGCTTCGGGATATTGAGACTTCTATGTTCTTCTTGGATGTCATAATGGACTTCAAATAATTGATTAAACCTTAATCTTTGAATTAGAATATAATTCTCGATATATTCGATTTCCTCTTTCAGAGAAATCATATTGTTACCAAAGCTGATACTTACTCTTAAAAGCTTTACCAGAGCAACCAAGGCTTCTGCGATGCTATCCTCTCCTTTGATCTTCGCCATCCAACGGATTGTATTTAAGGTATTATAAAGAAAATGCGGATTAATCTGTGCATGCAGCACCTCCAGCTCCAACTCATTTTTATTGTGCTCTACCGCTACGATATCTTCCATCAGATTTTTAACCTGATTAACCATCTGATTAAAGCCTTCACTCAGATCGTCCAGCTCATTATATACATTGGATTCCACCCGGACATCGAGATTACCGGCTTCTACCTGCTTCA
Organism: Herbinix sp.; assembly: GCA_029239365.1. GTDB lineage: Bacteria > Bacillota > Clostridia > Lachnospirales > Lachnospiraceae > Mobilitalea. The sequence continues at coordinate 25,479 of JAQZBA010000009.1, forward strand.
TCTGATACATCATCAGTTCAATGGGTTGCGTAATTTTTCTGGTATAGATTAATGCAACGAAAAACAATATAATCAGGGAGATAATACTACCTGCAATGAAATATAACTGCATACGATTAATCTCTGCATATAAAATAGCCTCAGGAACCGTCTTTACCACATACCACTTGTCATAATTAAAGGAGGAATATATCGCTACATATTTCTTGCCATGATCGATATAGCTGACATAGTTTGGTTGAGAATCCTTCAACATCGTTTTAAAATAGCTGGAGCTTTTTACATCAACGGGTGTAAAATCATCATCCGAGCTGGCAATGATATTACCCACTGTATCGCATATAATAATCCTGCTGTTCTCTTCCTGGATATTGGTAAATGCTCCTGTCAGTATACTTTCATCGACCTCCATGGTAATAAAACCCAATTCTCTTAAGGAATAAATATCGATTATCTTTCTGCCCATGGATAAATACTTCTTAACCATACTCCCAGAAAGGATCTTCACATTCTTCTCTGTCGTGGGGAACCAGACAATCTCACCCGAGGTAGCATCCAATTCATATCTTGGAAAGCTTTTCACACCATCCTGAAGCTCCGCACCTACCTGTTGAAATCCACTGGGGGTGATCATATAGATTCCTTCAATGATATTACTTGAAATATAATAATTGTATAATTTATCTACCAGCTGATCGGTGTCTCCGCTTTTGATGCTTTCTATCAGCTCCTGGTTTGAGATAATGGAATTTGACATATTCTCAACATCATTTAAGATGTAATCAATATTGTTACCGATAACATCTACGGACTGCTTCTCCGACTCTCCATATTGTTTTTTGAGAGTTTGCCTGAAATTCTGGAACATAGCCATAAAGATGATAAGGGACACAATGATGATAAAAGAGGTCGCTCTAAAAAACTGCTTTCTGAAACTATGCTTTTCATTCATACCTTTCATATTCTTCCGCTCCATCCGTACCCTCCGGCTGAGTTAATGATGCTCATTCCATTGGCTCCTCATACTGATTGCAACAAATTTAACATCCGAATCCTTCTGTACCATTTGAAACAGATTTGTTATGATGATATTTTCAAATTCATAACCGTTCTCCATCTTCGGCCGGTAATAAGCATATTCCTTTTCCTGGGACTTAACCATAGCCGGTACCTGCGGTATCCCCTTAGAATACTCCTTTTCAATAGAAGCTCTCAATGCTGTCCTGGTAGGAAGTGTCCCACCTGCTTTTTCCGTAAAGGATTTCATCTGAACAGTAGGTGAGGTAGCCCAAACAATAAACATCCAAGCTGCAAGTTTCTTTTTACTGCTTGAATAGCTGTTAATTCCAATTCCGGAGCCTCCATAGATATTAGCGCTACGTTGATTGCCCTTCGGCAATACATGATACCCTACCTTACCGGCCACAACCGAGTTCTCAACCGCGGATACGTTCTCATCCCAATTTATCATCATTGCTACCTCCCCCTGGGTAAAGGCGTTTGCTGCTTCGTCCCAGGTAAAGCCCTGTTTGCTTTCCGGATTTAATGCAATAATTTCTTTAAATCTCTTTAATGCTGTCTTGAATTCAGAGGTACCCGATTGTATCTCCGGTCCGGTGACCGTCCCTAAGCTTACGATTTTCTCATTTGTAAAATAATCACCGCCATAAGCACTTAAGACAGAAGAAAATGCTGTGTAAATCGAATTATGATTGGCTGACATCGTGATACTTCCATACTTAACTTTAGAATTTTCTACATTGCCATCAATCCACCTGGATACTGCGATGAATTGCTCCCAGGTAAAATCACCGCTACCGGGATCCGGTTCAAAGCCAAGGTCTTTTTTCATTTGCACTTTATATTGATCAAAAATATCCTGACGGTAAAATAAAATCATCGTTGTGGAATCAAAGGGTATCGCATAAAGCTTGTCCGTGTCTCCGAAATAGGAGCATACCTCCAATTGTTCTTTGGAGAAGCTATCCATCCCTCCTACTATATGAGGTAATGTAGGATCATTCTCGTATTGATTCAAATCTTCCAGCCCGTCAGAAAAACGATTTAATGTCTTATAAGGATCAACATAAATTAAGTCATACTGCGCGGTCTTCGATATAAATTCCATATTAATCTTTTCTTCCAACGTATTGAAATCCATTCTTTTAATATTGACCTTAATACCGGTGACTTCTGTGAATTTTTCACATTCCTGAGACAATATATTGGCATTTATGTTATCTTCACAAATAAAATTAAGGATGGTACCATCACAACTCTTCCAGTCAAAGGTTTCAGGTGCTTCTACATTGCCAAATTTACTCTCCTGTTCTCCAAACAACTCCGTATTAACGTCAACTTGCTCCTCTGTCACTGAACAGCTGCATAATAGCATGGCTAAGATTAGTATCACAGCGATAAAACAATAATTTCTACCGAATTTGCGATTCTGCAATTGATTACCTCCTTTCAATCACTAGACAAGTCAAATATCTATTTTACTATGTTTTAAAATACTGCATGGCTATGGAATTTCACTATATTATGCATTTCATATAGTTTATTATTACTTGTTTCTGGTTTTTTAGCATATGATTCGTCCTGATTTAATCATAAATCACTGTCGAAGATTCTGCAATTTGTTTTTAACTGCACATCAGAAGCTCATTTTTTAAACGAGAAAAGCGCTCCGACAGGAGCGTTTTTCTTATTCTATGAAATTAATCTACAATATAGCTTCCACTTTTTACTGTGATTGCTATCATCCTATTTTAATAACTGCTTTTACAACATCATTCTTATTGTTGATAACGAAATCAAAGGCTTTCGCTGTATCTTCAAACTCAAATTCATGGGTAACAATACCGGATACATCGATGATACCCTTTGCAATCGCATTAATTGCCTTCGGATAAATATTTCTGTAACGGAATACGGAGGTGATGGTAGCTTCCTTAGCCATAATCTTTGCAAAATTGTATTCAATGATATCTTCCGGAGCCATACCTACGAGAACGATGGTTCCTCCACGCTTTACAAGATATGCGGTCTGTTTGATTGTAATTTTGCTACCTGCTGTTTCGATAACAACATCAACACCCTTGCCCTTAGTAATCTCATCCATCTTAGCAACTGCGTCTTCTTCTCTTGCATTGATTACTCTGGTAGCTCCTAATTTCATAGCATAAGCAAGTCTCTTCGGCATTACATCAACTACGGTGATATCAGTTGCACCATATGCTTTACAAGCGAGTAGAGTTACAAGACCGATACATCCGGAGCCAAGAATTACAACAGAATCACCTAATTTAACATTTCCCTGCGCTGCTGCATGCATACCAACAGCAAGTGGTTCAACAAGAGCACCTTCTTTGGAAGTGATATTATCCGGTAGTTTAAAGCACATATTTGCAGGGAACGCTATATAATTTTCTAGGCAGCCATGGTAAGGAGGGGTAGCAAGAAATTCTACATCGGGGCAGAGATTGTATTTACCGGTCTTACAGAATTCACACTGTCCGCAGGTGCAGCCGGGCTCTAAAGCCACCTTATCACCAATACTCAGCTCTGTTACCTTACTTCCTAACTGAACGATTTCACCGGCACATTCATGTCCGAGGATGAAATCCCCATTCACAATGAAATCACCAATGGAACCATGCTCCAGATAATGTACGTCGGATCCGCAGATACCTACGTATTCCAGCTTAACCAATACCTCATTGTCTTTAATCTGTGGAACTGCGATATCTCTGATTTCCATCTTGTTTAAACCTGTCATGTATACTGCTTTATTCTTCATATAATTTTCTCCTTTTTCTATGTTATTAGGGCATATTAACTATCTGCATTTAATTTATCGTTATATTCTCTTATCGATTTTGTAAGGAATTACTTTATTACGTTCCATGTGAATTATGCTGCTTTCTTCTCTTCAACAAGAATAACCTTCTTCGTCTTCTTTGATTTGGATTTGATATCCCAGATAACCGCAAGTGCAATAATACAAGCTTTTACGATCTGCTGAATATATGAATCCACACCAACCAGGTTCATAATGTTATTCAAACATCCGATTATGAACGCACCGGCTAAAGTTCCAAAGGCTGTACCAACACCACCGGAGAAGCTTGTTCCACCAACAATTGCTGCTGTTAAGCCTTCCATTTCATATCCGATTGCACCATTCGGTAACCCTGCATTTACACGGGACATGAAGAGGATACCTGCGATACCAACCAATACACCATTGATTAGAAATACGATGTATTTGTTTTTCTTAACCTTAATACCTGCTGCCACGGAAGCTTCTTCATTTCCACCGATGGCATATAAGGAACGTCCCAGTCTCGTGTGTCTTAAGATATACCAGATAATAACTGTTATAACTGCAGTAATCAGGATGGAGATCGGAATGGGTCCAATGCTTCCCTGGCCGAAGATTACATAATCCTTTAATTGTAAGATATTCTGCCCATCGGTGATGAGTAATGCCACACCACGCGCGACCTGCATCATTACTAGGGTAGCGATAAAAGGCGGAGCATTTAATTGGGTAATCATAAATGCATTTACTAAGTTACATGCGACTGCAACTACAATAGCAACGATTACTGCGAGTAAAAGTGAACCCGTTGTCTTATAGGTGATGATCGATATTACACCGGATAGTGCAAGCACAGCACCGGATGACAAGTCCAGCATACCGCTGATAATCAATAACATTTCGCCATAAGCCAAAATTGTACTTACAGCCAACTGTTTCATAATGTTAGAAACATTGTTTGGTGATAAAAAGTTCTTATTTAAGAAACTGCATAGAAAAATCATGACAAATAAAACTATAAATATGGAATACTTCTCCTTAGCTGAAGTATTTTTAATCTTCTCTCTCATTTCTTACCCTCCTATTTCGTGCTAGTTGCAAATTTCATGATCGCTTCCTGGCTGAACTCATCCTTCCTTAATTCACCTGTGATTTTTCCCTGGTTCATAACATAGATTCTGTCACACATACCGATGAGCTCCGGAAGCTCGGATGAAACCATAATAACTGCTCTTCCCTGTTTAGCTAACTCAACCATCAGCTTGTAGATCTCAAACTTTGCACCTACATCAATACCCCTGGTCGGTTCATCAAGTATTAAAATCTGCGGATCCCGAAGCATCCACTTGGCAAGTAATACCTTCTGTTGGTTACCGCCGCTCAAGGATTGAATTGGCGTATCCAGTGTAGGAGTCTTAACATTCATCTTCTTAAAGTACTCCCCAACCATCTTGCGCTCTTCCTTCTCATGGGCATAGCCGCTGTAAATTACCTTTTCCAAGCTTGATATGCTGGCATTTTCCATAACACTTCGAATCGGGATAATACCATATCTTCTTCTGTCCTCGGAGAGCATTACCATCTTATGCTTGATGCTGTCGGATACTTTTTTAATGATAACCTTCTTATGGTTAATCAATATGTCTCCGGTGGTGATCGGATCCAGACCGAATACGGCTCTCATAACCTCAGTTCTTCCGGCTCCTACGAGTCCGGCAAATCCGACGATTTCACCTTTTTTAACGTTGAAATTAATATTTTTAAATATTCCGGTACTACCTAAGTCTTTTACCTCGATCAGCTTCTCGCCGATCTCTATGGTCTCCTTCGGATATACATTATCCATTTTACGGCCAACCATGAGGGAAATCACCTGATCCATGTTCATCTCGCTGGCCGGATGGCTTTCCACTACGGCACCATCACGGAATACGGTGATATCATCTGCAATACGGAATACTTCATCCAGCTTGTGGGAAATGTATACGATGCTAACCCCCTGCTCCTTTAGCTTAGCTATTTTCCTAAACAGCATCTCAACTTCTCGATGGGTTATGGATGAGGTAGGTTCATCCATCACGATAATCTCTGCATTATTGGAGATTGCCTTGATGATCTCTAGCATCTGGATATCCGATACGGTTAAGGTCTTTAATTTCTGAGTAGGCTTGTAAGGTAAATTCTCTGCTTCCAGAAATTCAAGAGTCTTCTTTCTTAATTGCTTCCAATCAACCTTTCCAAGCTTGGATACCGGCAACCTGCCTAAGAATAAATTCTCTTCTATGGACATCTCCGGAACATAATTTAACTCCTGTGCTATCATAGCTATACCATGCTGTCTGGCATGAATTGGACTTTGGATTTTAACCGGTTTCTCATCGATAAAAATCTGCCCGGCATCCGGTTTATAAATACCATTGATGATTTTCATCAGTGTGGATTTGCCTGCCCCATTTTCTCCACATAGAGCATGAACCGTACCTCGTCTAACTGCAAAATCAATTTTATTCAAAGCTTTCACACCAGGAAAGGATTTGTCTATCTGGGAGACCCGAAGCTTAATATCTTGTCTCATTTATTTTTCTACCTCCCTATTCTTTTTTAACATTCGTCAGGGTTATATCTTGTTGCTGTATAAACTATACCATCCCTGACTTTTATTCTGAAGAAACAGAATTTCTGTGTTGATGTACTTTATTATCAAAAACTTTGTTAATATCTTAACCATGTAAAATATTGCGATAAGGATGCAAAATATTGTGATAATCCGAAGGTTTCACCTCACCCATAGATTGACATGATCCTTGCAACACACCTATAGAGTAAGTGGGTTCCTATTACTGCAAGAACAAAGTGTCAGCATGCTGACACTTTCGCGCCTGAGCGGGTTGCGAAGCAACTACTTCCTATCCGCGAAGTGCGCATCCCAAAGTGAACTACGTTCACTATGCGGAGCGATTTTTATCGTATAGGACGCAATTTCCTATACGATAAAAAATTATCCGACA
>JAQZBA010000305.1 GCA_029239365.1 Herbinix sp.
GTGTTCTTTTTACTGACGGAACCATGAAAACTTATTCTCCGGAGGAATTTGACGCATCTGAAGTGATTGACCAAGGGGCGTGGCAAGCGTGGACCTTTGGACCGGAACTGTTAGATGGAGATGGACATATCCTAGCTTCGTTTAACACGACTTCTTATCTGAACAGTACCAATCCCAGAGGTGCGATAGGCTATGTTGAACCCGGTCATTATAAATTTGTCGTAGTTGATGGGCGTGATAAAGGCTACTCCAAGGGTGTGACCCTAAGTGAGTTAGCACAAATTATGGTGAATGAAGGTAGCAAGACAGCTTATAATCTAGATGGTGGTAAATCGGCAGCGATGGTATACGATGGTAGCTATGTTAATCAGCCGGCACAAGGCGGCAGAACAATCAGTGATATTATATATATTGGAGAATAGCATATGAAGAGAATAATAAGAGTGTTACCCCATATTACAATAGTCTTGTCCGCCATGTTTATCACCTTGTGGATACTGGACCAATTCAATCCGATGATGAATTTTATAGACTCGGAGATATCAAAGATATTATTAATCATCTTTTGCATCTTTTCCATGATCACAGCGATTGTATTGGTGGCAATGGAACGGAAGCAGGGTAAATGATAGGTTATAAGGATACCTCAGGAATAGGTATGTAAAAGAATGACGACATTTGACCTTCAAGATCATACATCACTCTTGATTAGAGTGAAGTTGATTTTGTAAGGTCTATTTTAAAGTATATTTTAAGTTAATGAGATATAATATCGGTGAATTACTAGAAACCATTAAGCAGATACAATAATACTGTTAAGTGTTTGTTGCGATATAATAATTAGGAAGCTTTGAGTAGGAGGTAGAGAGATGAGAATATTACTGGCTGAAGATGAGAAGGAAATGTCCAATGCGCTGGTAGCAATTTTGAAACACAATAATTATTCTGTTGATGCTGTCTATGATGGCGCAGATGCACTGGATTATGGCATGTCTCAGATCTATGATGTAATTATTCTCGATATTATGATGCCTAAGCTGAGTGGACTTGAGGTTCTTGCGAGATTAAGAGACCAGGGGATTTCTACACCGATTCTTATGTTGACAGCGAAGTCTCAGATCGAGGACAGGATTAAGGGTCTTGATACAGGAGCAGATGATTATCTTAGTAAACCCTTCGCAATGGGAGAACTGCTTGCACGGGTACGCGCTATGTCACGTCGTAAAGCAGAATTTATGCCCAATCAGATACAATTGGGAAATATCAACTTAAATAAAGAGAATTATGAATTGTCCAATGGAGAATCCTGTATCAGACTTAGTAATAAGGAATTTCAGATGCTGGAGCTGTTATTGAATAATCCGAAGCAATTGATTTCAACAGAACAATTCATGGAACGTATCTGGGGTTATGATTCAGAAGCTGAGATTAATGTAGTATGGGTCTATATTTCATATCTCAGAAAGAAGCTGGAAGCACTAAATGCAAATGTGAAGTTAAAGGCAGTACGAGGTGTTGGTTATACTCTGGAGGATACAGTATGATTAATAAATTAAAACGAAAATTTATCACGATCACGATGGCATCCCTATGTCTTGTAATGATTCTGCTGGTCGGCACCATCAATGTTATCATCTTTTATCAAGCAGATCAGACGGCGGAAGGGACTCTTCAGATCTTGTCTGATAATAAAGGTAGGTTTCCTGATTTTAAGCCGGATAAACTACCACCGAGAGACTTGAAGCCTGGTTTTGAGATGAATGAAGAGACGAGGTTTCAGACCAGATACTTTCTGATTGAGCTTGATGAAGCGGGAACTGTCATGGAGATTGATACCAGCCATATATCAGCAGTAACCTCAGCAGATGCTTTGGAATATGCCAATGCTATACTGGAAACCGGGAAATCGGGTGGCTATTCCGGTATCTATAAATATAAAGTGGTAGATACGATTAGTGGTTCCATGGTAATCTTTTTGGATTGTAGAAGAGAAATACAGATGGCAATGTATTTCTTATTAACCTCCTGTGCAGTTGCACTAGGAACCCTTCTCCTAGTGTTTATCCTAGTATCCGTATTTTCGAAAAAAGCGATTAACCCAATCATTGATAACGTGGAGAAGCAGAAACAGTTTATTACTGATGCAGGGCATGAGATAAAGACACCGCTTGCTATCATCTCAGCGAATGCGGATGTTCTGGAGTTGACAAACGGAGAAAGTGAGTGGATATCTAGTATCCGTAATCAGACGACCCGACTGGATAAGCTTGTGAAGAACCTTTTGACCTTATCTAGGATGGACGAAGGGAATCTTGTAATTACCTATCATGAATTTGATCTGAGCCGATGTGTTACTATGATAGCAGGATCATTTACCGCAGTAGCAGAGAGTCAGAATAAAAATCTGAGTATCCAGATTCAAACCGGTCTTAAACTCCATGGAGATGAAGGCTGTATGGAGCAATTAGTATCTACGCTCTTAGACAATGCGATGAAATACTCCAATGAGAAAGGGATAGTGAGGATTAGCTTATCCGCTTACAAGAAGGGTGTGAAGCTTGATGTATATAATACTGTAGAGCAGATTGAGACAAAGAATCTTCACCGACTCTTCGACCGCTTCTATCGTGTCGATGGCTCCAGATCCAGAGAGACCGGTGGTTATGGGATTGGTCTATCCATTGCTAAATCAATCGTAGAAGCCCATCAAGGTAAGATATCTGCTCATAGTGAGGATGGGAGATCCATTTGCTTTACAGTACTTGTATAGTGAAGGAGTAAAAATGCTTCGATTTATTTGGTTTATAGATAAACAAACTAAGAATAATTGATTGGTTAAGAAGAAGCAGTAGAATAAAGTTAAGCCTGTAGGAGCTATGAATTACACGTGTAATGTTAGTTATCTAGCATTTATATTTGTAATTCATAGCTTTTTGATTCCTACAAAGTTAATCGGTTTTGGGCTTCATCCGATATGTGTCGAGCCGATAAGTCTTAGAAGCCTTCTTATTTATAGCAAGAAAGCTGGTTTTCTAAGACCTAATATCTATCAAGTATTAGGATTCTTTATTCTAATTCATGATATTTGAATTCCTTAATCAAGCTCTCTTATTTTTTGAATTTGTATAAAAATTAAAGTTAATTTAAGGTGTATTTTAAAGTTCCTTTAAAGTTGAAGAAGTACAATACGAACATAAGATACATACGCGTTTGGTAGATACCTTGTTCTTCAAGTACAAAGCTGACGTGTTATGACAGTAGGGAGGTATCGATATGGGTCAATTCGAAGGAATCTTTAAACGCTATGAGAAAAAATATTTACTAAATGAGATTAAATATGATCAGCTTCTCCAATCCCTAAAGGATAAACTGGAGATTGATGCGTATGGTGATACAAGCATATGCAATATTTATTTCGACACACCTCAGCATCTTCTGATTCGCAATTCTCTGGAGAAACCGGTCTATAAAGAAAAACTAAGACTTCGAAGTTACGGAACACCGACAGAAGGAGATAAGGTTTATGTAGAATTGAAGAAAAAGTACAAGGGTATTGTCTATAAGAGAAGGGTTAAGCTGGAGCTAAGTGAGGCGGAGCAATACCTTTATTACCGTAGGCCTTTAGATCATCCTAGCCAAATTGAGAAGGAAATCGATTGGTTTCTAAGATTCTATCAGGATATCGAACCTTCGATGTACATTTCATATCGGAGAATAGCGATGTATGGTATAGAAGATCCGCAGCTCCGTGTTACCTTTGACACAGAGATACAGTGGAGAGATACTGACCTCTGGCTGGAGTATGGTTCTTGGGGTAATCAACTACTGCAGGATAACGAGAGGCTGATGGAGATTAAAATGCCGGGAGCAATGCCAATCTGGTTAGCTCATATTCTGGATGAAATGGAGATCTACCCGATATCCTTCTCTAAATATGGGATGGGATATCAACAGTCATTACAGATGACTCATATAGAGAAAAATAAAGGAGAAATATTATATGCTTAGTTCAATATTAACAGGCACTTTTACAATGGATACTTTTTTGATTTGCATTCTATGTTCCTTGATACTGGGTACGATAATTGCAGGAATTCATAGCTATTTCAACAGCAGCAGCAAAGGATTTGTAATAACTATTGCATTACTTCCTGCGATTGTACAGATGGTAATTATGTTGGTAAATGGTAATCTTGGTACAGGAATTGCAGTGATGGGAGCTTTTAGTCTTGTTCGTTTTCGTTCAATACCAGGTAATGCGAAGGAAATCAACAGTATCTTTCTGGCGATGGCGGTGGGACTTGCTACCGGAACAGGATATGTCGTTGCGGCAGGGCTGTTTGTACTGATCATCGGTGGAGCAAGCATTCTCTATAATGTAACTAGCTTTGGCGAGCCTCGACAGAAGGAAAAGGAGTTGAAGATAACGATTCCGGAAAGCTTGGATTACATGGGCAACTTTGATGATTTATTTACAAAATATACAAGCAAGAGTGAATTAGTGAAGGTAAAGACAGCGAATATGGGAAGTCTCTATAAGCTGGATTATAGGATCAAATTGAAAAATCCAGAGGAAGAGAAACAGTTTATTGATGAGCTTCGATGCAGAAACGGTAATCTAGAGATTACCTGTGGAAGAGTAGCCTTTGGCAGTGATGAATTATAGATTAGAAGGAGAGGTTCCAATATGAATAAGAAAATAATGAGTTATTTAACGATAATCCTAATTATAATAATGATATTTACAGGCTGTACAGGTGGTGCTTTAGAGGATCCGGCACAGACAAGTATCACTACGGAAGACGCACAGACAAGTATATCCGCTGATGTTGGTCAGACGGTCACAACACCGCTGTCAACCACGTCTACCATAGTAGTGGATAAGGAA
>JAQZBA010000010.1 GCA_029239365.1 Herbinix sp.
TCTCATTATATTTGAAGGCAACATTCTTAAATTCTATCCTTCCGGCCACCTCATGAAGCTCTACTGCATGCGGCTTATCTACGATATCCGGCATGATCATCAGAATATCATAGAAACGTTCAAAACCGGTCATGCCGTTCTGGAAGGTCTCCGTAAAACTGATTAACTTTTTGACAGGATCAATTAAGGTATTCACATAGAGTAGGAAGGTTAGAAGATCGGGGATTCCGATCACTCCTTTGGAGATGAATATGCTTCCTCCGGCAATCATTGCTATATTGATAAAAGAAGTAAATAACGTCAGTCCCGAATGGAAACCCGCCATATTCCAATAGCTGTTACGCTTGCTTTCAACGAATCTGGAGTTACTCTCATTAAACTTCTCAATCTCAATCTCTTCATTGGCAAAGGACTTAACAACGCGAATACCCGATAGATTATCCTCAACCCTGGCATTAATCTCTGCAATTCGCTCCCGGTTCTTACGAAAAGCCTTACTCATCCTTCCTCGCATAAAGTAGGCAAAGGCAAACATCGGTGGTAGAAATGCAAAAATCAACAGAGTCAAGGGAACATTGATATTCATCAGAATAACAAAAGCACCAACCATCTTGATAATCGAGATGACAATATCCTCGGGACCATGGTGGCATAATTCAGAAATATCAAAGAGATCATTCGTAATACGTGACATCAATTGTCCGGTCTTCTGATTATCATAATAATTAAAGGAAAGCTTCTGAAAATGTTCAAAGAGATCATTGCGCATATTGAATTCCATTCTTGCACCCATGATATGCCCCTGATACGCTATGAAATACATACTCACATATTCAAGTAGAGCTAAAGCCAGCATCCCTAACAGAAGACGAAGGATGATCGGCGTTGCCTCTCCTATCTCATAATTCACCAGCACGTTATTCGTTATATAGCGTACTATCATTGGAAAGACCAAAGTAATCCCTGCTGCCAGTAAAGCAAAAAACATGTCCCCAAAGAACAATGCCAGATGTGGCTTATAGTACGATAAAAGTTTTCTCGTTCTCCCACTCATACTCATTCCCCATTTCCTCTTATCTATAGTGCTTCCTATTGTAACAATATTTTGTAATAATTTTCAAGTAGTATTTCCCCACTTTTATCTTCGTCCTAGAATGTTTTACCAGAGTAATAGAAACATTGATTTGGATGTTGCATCAAGAATGAATAGATCCTAGCCTAGGAGTGTTGTTGTTTCACCTGAGAATTACTGCAATAAGTATGTACCTGACAGCAGCTCCCTGCTTACACAGTAGGGAGTGCTGGTACGACTGATGCAAGTAATTTCGAAGGGAAATAATAATACTTCTGGGCTAGGATACAACACCTGTATTGCAACATCTTCACAGTTCCTTCTCTGTCCAAACTTCAATCCCATCCTGAAGTAGAAGCTCAGTCGCCATCCCATTGCCGGGAATTAATTTGCCCGAGAAGGTTCCGTCATAAATCTGACCGCAACCACAGGACGGACTTTTGGACTTCATGATTGCTTTCTTAATACCCAACGCCTTAGCAATCGCTAAAGTCCGCTCGGCACCAAGCAAGAATTCTTCTGTTCGGTCAGTGCCTTCTTTATTGATAATTCTCTGCTTTCCGGGTTGGTTCATAATCTCACAACTGATTCTCGGAGTAGTAAGTCCCCCCAACTGCTCCGGGCACACAGGAATTGCTTTTCCCTGCTTTACCAACTCTACAACCCTCTCGTTGACGCTATCCCTACCGTCATATCGGCAATTAATTCCTGCCAAGCAAGCGCTTACAAGATACATGGCAATCCCTCCATTTCTATTAAAAGGCTGATTAATCATTGCACTATGCAATTAATAATCAGCCTTTATTCTTATCTATTATATATTTCGTTTTGATTATTTGGAAAGTCTGATTGACAGATCATACATATATTGGTCAACATCCTTCGTCATCGCTAATGCTTCCTCAATATCATAATCAACATATTGACCGCCTTTATAGCCAACAATACGTTTACTTTGACCGCTTACTAATAAATCTACCGCCTTCGCACCCATCATAGACGCATATACACGGTCTCTGGTTGTAGGACTTCCACCTCTCTGTGCATGACCTATTATGGTTGCTCTGGTCTCCATACCGGTTGCCGCTTCAATTCGCTTCGCCATACCGTTGGAATCGCCTACACCTTCAGCATTTACGATAATATAATGCTTTTTACCTTTTTTACGCTTCTCAATAATATTATTGATAATTCTCTGCTCATCATAATCATAACGCTCAGCAATCAGAATCTCTTCCGCACCGTTCGCGATACCACACCACAATGCAATAAAACCTGCATTTCTACCCATAACCTCGATAATACTGCATCTCTCATGGGAAGTGGAGGTATCTCTTACCTTATCAATGGTCTCCATCGCTGTATTTACTGCTGTGTCAAAACCAATGGTGTAATCAGTACAAGCAATATCTAAGTCGATTGTTCCCGGAATACCTACGGCATTGATTCCTCTTCTCGCTAAAACCTGAGCTCCTTTAAAGGAACCATCACCACCGATCACAACTAAACCATCAATTCCATGCTTTCTACAAATATCAGCAGCCTTGTCCTGAACCTCTGGCTTAAGCATCTCAAGGCAACGAGCTGTGTACAGTATGGTGCCACCTCTCTGAATAATATCGGATACACTTCTGGCATCCATATCTATGATGTCTTCCTCTAAAAGTCCTAAGTATCCTCTCATGATACCTTTTACTTGAACACCTGCTGCCAGCCCAGTTCTAACTACTGCTCTGATTGCGGCATTCATACCCGGCGCATCCCCACCACTGGTTAATACACCTATCGTCTTAACATAACCCATTCTAATTACCTCCGCTTATCTACAACTAAAGACTACAGTATTCTAATCCATTTTCCCACGTTTTTCAATACTCTTTTCTGTAATTCGCACATTTTCTTCCTTATAAATCGTGATAAGTTGTCCAATTAGGTCCTTATCCGCCTTAACGCTTCTACTTTTCGGAAGTTTCTTCATGCATTTCTCTGCTTCACAGAAAATAATTACATTATCATTACCGTCATACTGGTCCAATAAATGATACAGGGATTGCTCGTCTTTTTGGAAATCCTCCAGGCTTGGATATTTGAGCCAAACCTCCTGAGGAATGCTGTCGAAGGGAATAATGTCCTGGCAAATTAACTTTGCTGCCTTCTCTTCCTCTACGGTAACCTTACCGCGGATGAAGATCTTCTGGTCAGGTTCAAGCATTAATTTATATTTTTCATAGTCCTTCGGAAATATTATAACCTCAACATTGCCGAATAAATCCTCAAGTGTAATAAATGCCATCATACTGTTATTACGGGTCGTTTTAATCGTCTTGGAGGTTATCATGCCACCGATGATCTCGGTGCTTCCATCCACAACTCTTGGATTGTCCGCCTCTTCGTCAATATTAAAGTCATTCGAATTAACTGTTGAATTCTTATTAATCCGGTTCTCGTATGCTTCCAGTGGATGTCCACTCACATAAATTCCAAGAACCTCCTTCTCTAAGGCAAGCAGTTGATCCTTACTGTATTCTGCAACCTCGGGCATGGACATCTCATATTCGTTCTTCTCTTCCCCATCTGCAAAATCAAATAAGGTCATCTGTCCTGTTAAGGACTTCTTCTTATCCGCCGCAATATCATCAAGAATCTGAACATAGCACAGCATCAGCTGTCTACGATTCGGATGAATGGTTGAAAATACACCTGCCTTGATAAAGCTCTCGACGGTTCTCTTATTTACCTCTTTGCCGGATAGGCGGGTAGCAAAATCCTTCAGATTCAAGAAGAGTCCATTCTCCTCTCGCTCTAATACAATTGCTCCGATCACCGGCCTGCCAACTCCCTTGATTGCTGACAATGCGTAACGGATGGCACCGTTTGTAACTGTAAATACTGCATCCCCCTCATTAATATCCGGAGGCAGGATCTCAATGCCCATCTGCCTACAAGTGTAAATATATTCGGAAACCTTACCGGGATTGTCGATTACGGAGGTCATCAAAGCCGCCATAAACTCCACCGGATAATAACATTTTAGATAAGCAGTCTCATAGGATACTACCGCATAAGCCGCCGCATGGGACTTATTAAACGCATATTTTGCAAAGTCCATCATCTCATCATAGATATGGTTTGCCACAGCCTCCGGGATACCGTTCTTGATACATCCGGGAACACCTTCCTCTTCATTGCCATAGACAAAGCTCTGACGTTCCTTTATCATGACAGATTCCTTCTTCTTGGACATGGCACGTCGAACCAAATCGCTTCGGCCAAAGCTATAGCCGGCCAACTCACGAACAATCTGCATAACCTGCTCCTGATATACGATACAGCCGTAGGTAGGTGACAGAATTGGCTCAAGCTGAGGACATTCATAGGTGATATGGCCTGCTTCATTCTTGCCCCTAACGTACTTAGGTATAAATTCCATCGGGCCCGGACGATACAGTGCAATCCCGGCGATGATATCCTCCAAGTTCCTAGGTTTCAGTTCCTTCATGAAGCTCTTCATTCCGGCGCTTTCCAACTGGAAGATACCCTCGGTCTTAGCGGAGGCGATCAGTTCATAGACCTTGGGGTCATTATAGTCTATCTTCTTAATATTAAAGCGGTTATCCGCCGTACGTTTCTTGTTTACTAAAACTTCGGCATTCTGAATCACGGTCAGAGTACGCAGTCCCAGGAAGTCCATCTTGAGAAGCCCAAGCTCCTCTAGGGTAGTCATGGTAAACTGTGTCGTGATAGATTCGTCAGAGGAGCGGGAAAGGGGAACATACTCGTCCAGACTTTCCTTACCGATTACAACTCCGGCTGCATGCATGGAGGTATGTCTTGGTAGGCCCTCCAGCCTCTTTGACATATCAATCAGATATTTCACATCATCATTGGTCTCATACAGAGTACTAAGATCCTTGTTCGCTACCAAGGCTTTCTCAATCGTGATACCGAGTTCTGTCGGTATCATCTTCGCTACGGTATCAATCTGAACATAGGGCATATCTAAGGCACGACCGACATCACGGATTACCGCTCTCGCTGCCATCGTACCAAAGGTAACAATCTGAACCACCTTATCCTTGCCATATTTCGTTGTTACATAATCAATAACCTCCTGTCTGCGTTCATAGCAGAAGTCGATATCGATATCAGGCATTGAGATACGCTCGGGATTCAAGAAACGTTCGAACAGTAGGCTATATTTGATCGGATCAATATCTGTGATGCGAAGGGCATAAGAAACAATCGAACCTGCTGCACTGCCACGTCCGGGTCCAACACTAATATTATTATCTCTTGCATACTTAATAAAATCCCAGGTTATTAAAAAGTAATCAACAAAGCCCATATTCTGAATCGTCAATAACTCATAATCCAGACGTTCCCATAATTCGTCTGTCACCGGCTGATATCGTTCCTCTAGGCCCTCGCGGCATAGCTTCGTCAGGTATTCTATGGCTGTGAAGGGTTCAGGAACGTTATAAACGGGTAATTTATATTCTCCGAAGGTAATCGTTACATTACACCTCATCGCAATGTCATGGGTATTTTCTAATGCCTCCTTCGCATAGGGAAAGAGTGTGAGCATCTCTTCCGGGGACTTTAAGTAAAATTGTCCGCCTTCATAACGCATGCGATTATCATCCGATACCTTCTTCTGAGTCTGAATACAGAGCAGGATATCATGAGGGTCAGCATCCTCTGCAAAGGTATAATGAACGTCATTGGTCGCAACCAGCTTAATTCCGGTCTCTTCTGACATCCGAAGCAGGGCTTGATTCACATTCTTCTGCTCCTGCATCCCATGATCCTGTAATTCCAGGAAGAAGCTATTCTCCCCGAACAATCCCTGCAGCCGAAGTGCAGCTATCTTGGCTTCTGCATAAAAGCCCCTTCTTAAATTGGTAGCAACCTCACCGCCAAGGCAGGCACTGAGTGCAATAATTCCTTCATGGTATTGTTCTAATACCTCATAATCGATTCGGGGTTTATAATAAAAGCCATCCAGAAAGCCTCTGGAGACTATTTTCATCAAATTCTGATAACATGTATTGTTCTCTGCTAATAACACCAGATGGTAATAGCGATCGTCGGAGGCACCTAGTTCACGGTCCAATCTCGAATTCGGCGCAACATAAACCTCACAACCGATAATCGGCCGAATTCCTTCCGCCACACAGGCTTTATAAAAATCAATTACTCCATACATAACACCATGGTCCGTAATCGCCATGCTGTCCATGCCCAATTCCTTGGCACGATGTACCATTTCCTTAATCTTACCGGAACCGTCCAATAAGCTGTATTCCGTATGTAAATGTAAATGTGTAAAATTCATGTTCGTCCTCCTTCCCCCATATTCTATCCTATGGAAGATAATAATTCATTATATCATGAACAAAAATCATGTTCACTACGCTTTTTTATATCATGAACAAAAATCATGTTCATGATCGTCTGCTCCGATCACATGCTATCAAGCAAGCTTGTAGCATGTTCACTACGCTTTTTTATATTATAGCATACCTTGTTCTAAATTCGTATTATTATTACAAAAAAGTAGTCATCCTCAGAAATATCCATAGCTTCAAATCCTGCATACTTTCACGCCTGTCCAAGGCTTAGCAAAGGGTGCTGCTGCAATTAATATCTTGCAAACAACACCCTGCTTATTACCAGTTTCTAGAAGGACGTTCCGGATCGAGGATATCCTCAGGCGAGAATAAGTCCAGCAATCGTTCCGGGAATTCCAGCATAGCCTGACCATCAATCGGTCGTCTTGTCATTCTTACATAATCCTTCTTGATGTGCATCCATGGCTTACTATATACTCCAAGGAAGACATTGAAGCCACTTTCCTTCAGGAAATGGTACTTATCCCCGGAGTATGTGCCTATTGTTGTCTCAAAATCGACACCAAAGGGAAATACCAGAACATCGCTACCGCCGATCAGCGGTGCTACCTCCTTCAGCCATCGGTTTGTATCTCTTTTAAGAAAATCCAAATCAATCTCCTGAAGATTCTTATGTCCCCAGCTATGGGAACCAAATTCCCAGCCATCGGCTTTCAACGCTTCTGCTACCTTTTTCGCCGCTTCCACATCTTCTTCATAGGTATCTGAAGTTTCATCGTTGGTTCGGTAACCAAGAATACCTTCATAGCCGGTCAATGCCAGAAGTCCCTTCGCTCCTTGATAGGAGAAGTCAGGATGTTCTTTGACGAAAGCATCCACGATTGGAACAACATCATACATACCGGTCACTGCTGTTCCATCCTCCAACAGCATCTCACAGGTAGGCTTACCTTCCTCATCAAGCACAATTCTTGAAGCAAAGCCATCTTGATCCATATACTCATAGTAGCTCACATCATCCACCGATATGACGAAGGGTTTCTTACCCTCACGAAGCATAATGTCACCTTCTTGATATTCAGTAGACCCATCTTCCATTGTAACTTTTTTGGTCAAATCCGATATATTAACGAGAACATATCCGTCCTCATACATTTTCTGAAGAAGTTTCTCAAACTCTGGCACAGTAGCCATATACATATTATAGCCTCGGGCATCCCTATCACCGTCAAAGGCCTTGGAATTGTCTGCCACAAGGGAATGAAAGAAAATATGATTAATCAGAGTCACAGAATCATAGGAGCCTCCGAGTGGTAATAGGGCTGCTTTCTCCTCCTCCAGTCGTGTAATAGCCTCCAATAGATTAGGATATACCTGATAATCACCGTCAGCACTCTGATACCCCTTGATTAACTCGATCGCACCATCATAATCATAACCCAGTGCCACCCTGTCTGCCTGAAGCACCAGCTCCTGGCGTTCCTTGATCTCTTGCTGCAGTCTCTCCTGCTCCTTAATCGCTGCTTCTTCTTCCGGTGTCAGTTCCTCAACCACCTCTTCCTGGCTATCCTCAGCCTCTTCCTCTGCCACATCTTCGTTTTTTGTTGGTGAATTATTTTCCTTCGTACCTTGCTGCTCGTCCGCCTTCGTTGTAACATATAACCGATATGCCCCAAACAGAGCCAGTAATATGATGATTTCTAATACAATAAGCCGGATCAATTTAGCTGGCTTTGCCTTGTCTGGGTTCTTTTGATTCTGTCTTGACATATCCAACCTCTTTTCATGTTTCGGTAAATCTTTATCACTTTATCCATACAATCTAATCATATAAAAAGTATAGCACATCATTTTTCATAATTCCTTACGATTATATTAATTTAATTGGAACTTCTTGTTAACTAATTTTCATATGTTTGTAAATTCTGGAACTACTTTGTAATAATGTTATTGATTTGAATTATTCGAAAGCTAATTCCTTATCTTCAATATTATTGCCACAATTGAACTCAATTAACAAATGGATTGGCTATAAGGTTCCAAACCGATAAAAAAAGACACAGAATTTCTCTGTGCCCTGATCATGCCTATATCTCATGATATTCCATTTGGTTTTCTATTATTTACTGCTTAAGTACTTCTCTATATTCTCAATTGCTGCTTTTTCGTCAGGTCCATCTGCGATAACAGTAACTGACTCACCAGCAGAAATACCCATGCTCATCATGCCCATGATACTTTTCGCATTCACACGCTTCTCTTCACTAGCAACATAAATACTACATTCATACTGGCTTGCAACTTGAACAAGCAATGCTACTGGTCTTGCCTCTAAACCAGTCGGGATGTTAATAACAATTTCCTTAGTTATCATGACTTTTTTCCTCCTTATGCTCTCGCAATTGATCTGCTATCATACTTAGTTTTCGTAATCTATGGTTTACTCCGGATTTGCCAATCGGCGGTAATAGCATCGCACCGAGCTCCTTTAACGATGCCTCCGGATATTCGATTCGCAGTCTTGCGATATCCTCCAACCCATCAGCAAGGTCGCCTAGACCTATGGTATCTCTGATATACAGGATATCATCCATTTGATTGGACGAAGCAGTAACCGTCTTATTAATGTTTGCTGCCTCACAATTCACCTGTCGGTTGATGGAATTACGCATTTCCTTCAGTATTCTTACATTCTCCAAATCCATTAAGGCATTGTGTGCCTCCATGACATTCAGTAGATCAACGATTTGAGAGCCTTCCTTAATATAAACTACGTAATTTTTCTTACGTATCACTATCTTAGCATCAATTGTAAAGGTTTGTATCATATCCCTTAATTGCTCCGCTTTCTCAAGACTGGCAATCACGATCTCCAGATGATATGCCTTCTTGGGATCACTCATCGAACCGGAGGATAAAAATGCTCCACGAATAAATGATCTCTTACAACAAGCATTCTGAATGATCAATTGACTGGCCAAGCCAATTCTTTCACTATGGACTACAGGAGAAACCCTTTGGGAATCTTCCGGTCCAATGGGAAGCTTCGTAGCCTGCAGAATTCTGGTGACTTCCGAGGCAGAGCGTATGATAAGGGTATAGACACTACTCTTATTTAAGCTGGAATTAGTTTTAACTGAAACATCACTATTTATATTAAATGTTTTTCGGATTAATGTAAAGTACTTTCTTGCGACAACCAGATTTTCAGTTTGCAATTTCAAGAAAATTTTCTCGCCCGAATGGATTATCTGCCCTTCATAAGACAATATTGCTGACAACTCCGCCAGCTTGCAATGTCTGGCACTGCTTAGCTGTAAGGAAAGTTCTTCCTTCACATCACTTGAAAATGACATATGAACCTCCACCTATCTACGCATCTCTATCAATGTCCCTATGCTCTATTTTTAAACCGTATTCTGTTTTGCTAAGTCGATCCCCTAACTCATTTACTAGGGTTACGGAACGATGCTTACCACCGGTACAGCCAATACTGACTACCAGCTGATTCTTACCTTCCACAATATAATTAGGAATTAAAAACAATAGCATGTCCTCCAATTTATCTAAAAATTGTCCGGCCGTCTCTGATTCCATGACAAAGCTTTGTACATCCTCTTCATTTCCGGTTTTATGCTTCAATTCCGTAATATAGAAGGGATTTGGTAGAAATCTGACATCAAATACAAGATCAGAATCTACCGGAATACCATATTTAAAACCAAAGGATAAGATGGTAACAAAGAAATTATCGAATTTCTGATCCTCCAGATAAATCTTACTAATTTGAGCCTTCAGCTCTCTGGTTAATAATTGGCTGGTATCAATGAGAACATCCGCTTTTTTACGAAGGAAGGCCAGCCTCTCCTGCTCAAGAGCGATACCCTTTTCTACTCTGTCTACACCGGACAAAGGGTGAATCCTTCTAGTCTCTTTGTATCGCTTTACCAATACCTCGGGAGAACAATCTAAGAACAGGATCTCATATTCGAATCCGGTCTTTCTCATATCAATCAGCACGGCGTCTAATTCCTTCAACGCTTGCCCACTTCGAATGTCGAGACCTAAGGCTACCTTACTCTGATTACCCTGCAGGATGAGGCGGGCGAATTTCTTAACTAATGGGATAGGTAGGTTATCTACACAAAAATAACCGATATCCTCCAACATTTTCAGCACCGAACTCTTACCCGCTCCAGACATTCCGGTTACAACAACAAATCTCATAGACCCATCTCCTAATCAAAGCTTCAAGCCTTCTCCAAGGAATTTAACCTCTGGTTCCAACCTTACACCAAACTTTTCTTCCACAACGTGGATGACATCCCGAATCACTGACAGAAATTCTTCTGCGGTTGCATTATCCTTATTGATGACAAAACCACAATGCTTCTCAGATACAGCCGCTCCGCCTACCTGATAGCCCCGAAGTCCGGCATCATTGATCAACTTACCTGCAAAATAACCGGTCGGTCGTTTGAAGGTACTTCCTGCACTGTATTGATCCAAGGGTTGTTTTTCACGTCTCTGCGCATTCAAATCTTTCATCTTCTGACGAATGAGCTGTACCTCACCCTCGCAGAGTTTAATATCTGCTTCGAGAAGTATAAAATTTCTCTTCTGCAATATACTGGTCCGATACCCCAACTCCAACTCGGCTAAGGATAATTCCTGAACATAACCTTCTTCATCCATTACTCTGGCCGCGATAAGACATTGCTTCATCTCGCCGTCATATGCTCCGGCGTTCATGGTAACTGCGCCTCCCAGGGTTCCCGGAATACCTGAAGCGAATTCAAAGCCTGTCAGACCGTGGTCAGCTGCAACATTCGCAAGTCTGGATAAGAGTACTCCTGCCTGCGCCGTGATGACTCCATCCTCTTTAACCAATACCTTCTGGAATTCATCACCTAACTGAAGGATCACACCCCGGTATCCTTGATCGGAGACCAGTAGGTTACTCCCATTTCCCATGATATAATAAGGTATATTCTCTCTCTTACATAGGCAAACTACAGCTTTCACTTCTTCCACTTCGGTGGGAGTGATAAGATAATCAGCCTTTCCACCGATGTGCAGGGAGGTATGATATTCCATTGGTTCGTCAAGGTGAATATGCTCCTCTGGTGCGGTAAGAATTAACTTACTATAAAATAAATCCTCCAATGAGTCCACCTACTTCATATATTATACTTAATAGTTTATGCTACAACATAAGCACTATTACTTCAGGTTCAAGTAAAAAATAATTTATGCAATGCATAATAACAATAATAGTTTTCTGTTAACATAACTATAATTTATGCATTGCATAATCACAATAATAATTTTCTGTTAACATAACTATAATTTATGCATTGCATAGTCACAATAATAATTTTCTGTTAACATAACTAAACTTATGCAATGATTAGCTTTGCAGCTCCATAGATTCCTGCATCATTACCAAGAGTAGCAAGCTTAAATTCCTTGTCCTTCAAGGAATCTATGACATATTTATTATAATGCTTCTTAACTGTCTCTGTTATTATCTCGCCTGCTTTGGATACTCCACCGCCGATAACAAATGCCTCCGGATCCACTACCTGAGCAATATGCGCCATAGCAAGACCAAGATAATAGCAAGCCTTATCTACAACCGCAAGAGCCAGCTTGTCGCCTGCCTTTGCACAGTCAAATACCATCTTAGCACTGAGGTCTTCCTTACCGCGAAGGGAGGAAGGCTCCTTGGAATCCGCCATTAATTGCTTGGCTAATTTCACAATACCGGTTGCAGAAGCATACTGCTCAAGGCAACCCTGCTTCTTACAGCCACAGCTGCTTGTCTCCTCTTCGTTCACAAGGATGTGACCAATCTCACCTGCTGCACCATTGCTTCCAGACAGAATATGACCATTCAATATAATTCCACCGCCAACACCTGTTCCCAAGGTAGCAAGCACCAGGCTCTTATAGCCTTTACCACCACCCATCCAGTATTCTCCCATGGCAGCAACATTAGCATCGTTTCCTGCTTTTACCTTTAGGCCTGTCATTTCGGACATTTCTTTTTCGATATTGAAATTAGCCAAACCTAAATTCGCTAACATTAATACCTGACCCTCGTCGGTTACCGGACCGGGAATACCCACACCAACACCGATAACGCTTTCCATAGGAAGCTTCAGCTCTTCTATCTTATTTAGAATAAATTTTGCTACATCTCTTAAGATGTCCTTACCATCCTCTGTTCTCTGGGTGGAAAAATCCCATTTATTGAGGAGCTTTCCCTCCGTATTAAATAAGCCTGCCTTAACTGCAGTACCTCCGATATCAATTCCAAAACATACTTGTTCCATTGCGTTATCTACCCTTCTACCCTTTCATATTTATACTTTTCATTTGTATTACTCACTACAACATATCGTGTTACTCAGAAAGAATTTTCTCTCTGGAAATTGACTTTATTCTAGTTATCCGTCTTCTTGAGACTGTTGGTCACACGATTATATAGCTCCTGAGCAGCATTATAGCCCATCTTCTTCTGACGATAGTTAACCGCTGCTGACTCACAGATAATGGCAAGATTACGACCGGGACGAATCGGAATGGAGTGACAAGGAACCTTATTACCTAAGAATTCGATATAGGTCTCCTCTAAGCCAAGACGGTCATAATGCTTGTCCTTATTCCATTCTTCAAGCTTAATTACAAGGTCAATCGCCTGTGTATTTTTAACACTTTCAACACCAAATAAGGTCTTAACATCAATAATTCCGATTCCACGGAGCTCTATAAAATGTCTTGTGATATCCGGTGAAGTTCCAATCAAGGTATCATCGCTTACCTTCTTAATCTCTACTACGTCGTCAGTTACCAGTCGATGACCACGCTTAATTAGCTCCAGAGCCGCCTCACTCTTACCGATACCGCTCTCACCCATGATTAGGATGCCTTCACCATAAACATCAACGAGTCCCCCATGGATGGTAATACGGGGTGCCAACTCGACATTCAGCCAACGGATAACCTCTGCCATAAATGCGGAGGTGGTTTTTGAAGTACGAAGAATTGGTACGCCCTTTTCTGTTGCCATCTGAATAAAAAGCTCATTAACCTCCAGACTTCTACTGAATACAATACACGGTACATGATAATCCATTAGTCTGCTTAAGATCTGCAGGCGTTGATCATTATCCATCTGCTGCATATATGCAGCCTCAACATGACCAACCACTTGAACACGCTCCGAATCAAAATGGTCAAAGAAACCGGCAAGTTGAAGTGCGGGGCGGTTTACATCAGGCTGAGAAATCTTAATATTATTAATGTCGATCTCCGGAGTGCAATTCTCCAAATTCATTTTCTCAATAAGACGAACCAGTTCTACTGTATACATCTTTACCTCCATCTGTAGGCATAAGCCTTCATTATATTATTACAAGCAAAAAATCGCTTTTTAAAACTAATCCTTATATCGTAGGCGCTCAATGAAAACGTTAATGCTTGCAGCATGTTCACTACGTTCTCTTTATATCATGAATATAGAACATATTCATGATCTCCAGCTCCGATCGCTTACTTGCAAGCAAGTTTGCAGTAAGCTCACTACGCTTTCTTTATATCATGAACAAATAGCTTGTTCATGATCTTTCACTCCGATCGCTTACTTGCAAGCAAGCTTGCAGTAAGCTCACTACGTTCTTTTATACTATCACATGATTCGAGGGGCTGTAAATGTTTATTGCACCTGAGGCTTATGAAAAAATTCATGCACCTGCTCTGCTGCCTGTCGATTCATTGCAGGAACCTTCATAATTTCCTCGATATCAGCAGCCTGTATTGCTTCCAGTGACTGGAAGTATTTCATTAGAGCCCGTCTTCTGGTGGGACCAATTCCGTTGATATCATCTAGGATGGAGCGAACCTGAGTCTTATTACGAAGAAGCTTGTGATATTCGATTGCAAATCGATGGGTCTCATCCTGAATTCTCGTAATCAACTTAAACAGCTCACTACTCTTGTCAATCGGTAGCTCACGATTATTGTAGTATAATCCTCTGGTGTGATGATTATCATCCTTAACCATGCCGCACACTGCAACATTCATCTTAAGCTCCGACAGTACACGAAGTGCAACACCTACCTGACCCTTACCACCATCCATCAGAATGAGATCCGGGTATTTGGTGAAGCTGCCAAGGGATTCATCCATCTGCTTCTCCCTTAACTGCTCCTGTTCCTTCATTCCGTGGGTAAAGCGCCTTGTCAGCACCTCATACATGGAGGCATAATCATCCGGACCTTGAATCGTTCGTAATTTAAATTTACGGTAATCCGCCTTCTTCGGCTTGCCCTTCTCGTAGACTACCATGGAACCAACGGATTCAAAACCGGAGGTATTAGAGATATCGAAGGATTCAATCCGTTCCACCAAGGGTAAGTCTAGATAAGCAGCTAGTTCCTTCATGGCCCCGGTGGTCCTTGCCTCATCACGCTTAATCTGTTCAATATCCTGATTCAGTACCAGCGCGGCATTCTTTCTTGCCAGATCAACCAGCTTCTCCTTATCACCCTTCTGGGGAACCTTAAGATATACCCTCTGTCCTCGCTTTGCAGAGAGCCATTCCGTAAGAAGCTCTTCCTCTTCAGTCTTGGTACCAAGGAAGATTTCCTTCGGGATATATGGTGTTCCAGCATAGAACTGCTTCAGGAAGCTCGCCATAATATTACCATCTTCCTCATCCATTACTCCGGCCATGTGGAAATTGTCCCTTCCGATCAGCTTGCCACCACGGATAAAAAAGGTTTGCACTACTGCCTCGTCCTTATCACGGGCAAATGCTATGATATCGCGATCCACCTGATCGGTGTTGGTAATTTTCTGCCTATTGGCAATCTGTTTCACGCTACCCAGTAAATCACGGTACTCTCCAGCCTTTTCAAATTCCATGGCTTCTGAGGCGGTCATCATTTTCTCCTCCAGCATCTTACCGACTCTGGAGTAATTGCCATTCAGAAATTCCATCACCTCGTCAATGTTCGTCCTATAATCTGCTTCCGTTATATAACCCTGACAGGGAGCATCGCATTGTCCCATATGATAATATAAGCAGGGTCGCTCCTTACCGATATCTCTTGGAAGAATCCGGTTGCAGGTACGTATTTTATAGATTTTACGGAGGAGCTCCAGGGTATCCTTCACTGCATATACACTGGTATAAGGACCAAAATACTTGGATTTGTCCTTCTTCATCTCTCTGGATATGGAAACCTTGGGGTAAGCTTCATTGGTAGTGACACGAATATAAGGATAGGACTTATCATCCTTAAGCATTGTGTTATACTTCGGCATGTGCTCCTTGATTAGGTTACATTCCAGTACCAAGGCCTCTAGTTCCGAGTCTGTAATAATATATTCAAAATGGTCAATCCGATCGACCATCTGTCTAATCTTCTCTGTATGGTTACGGCTGTTCTGAAAATACGACCGTACCCGGTTCTTAAGAATGATTGCTTTGCCAACATAGATGATATTATCCTTAATGTCACGCATGATATATACACCGGGCGTCGCCGGCAATTTCTTCAGTTCTTCTTCTATATTAAACATAGTAACCCCCATTCAGCTGCCTTGCAGCTGCTTAAAACCCGGAAGAATAAGGAGTGAGCACCTCCCAAATTTGAATTTATGCTTCTAAATTCACATTGCGAACTTCGTAATTCTTCCCGTGTGAATTTGCTTTTTAATTCACACTAACCCGTGCCTTTCGCTATCATAATCATTGTTCTTCCTAAGTATAGCATAGTTTCTATTCATAGACAATTTGAATTGCATCCTACACGATAGCAGTATGCAGCAACTTCTCCCTTATGAAAGACCATACTACTAAAATAGCTCATCCAGTAAGATAAAGTACTTAATTTTGTCCCAATCAGGATCAATCTGCAACGCATCAAAAAGCATCAGCGCATCAAAATCCTCATACACCTTTCCACCGTAGGAACCATCAAAATTATGTTTCAAACTTCTATAACAAAGTGCAATATCTTGGTACTTATCTGCAATACCACTTCTCCCCAGGTCAATAAACCCATTAATTTTATTATCCTTAATCATAATATTGGGCAAGCAATAATCCCCGTGAGAAAAAACAAGCTCCTCCTCAGGTCTATTCCTTTTCAACCATTCTAATAATTTTTCCGGACTTTCAAATCCATTTGCTCCGAATGTTCCAGGCTCTGCATCTTCCGTATCACAAAGGTTATTACGAACACGAATTTCTGCAAGCCTCAATTTATTATCAATAGAATTATTGTATGGACAGGTTGTTATATCTGTCTTCCAGAGCATCCGCAATCCTTCTGCTAACATCTTCACTAAATGCTTAGGGTTTTCAATTATTTTACTTGAACATGATATTTCACCGCTAATTTTACTCATAAGTAAATAGCTCATATCGTTTTCCTTTTCCGAACATAAGACTTGGGGAACAGGAAGCTTGTCCGAAAGCCACTCCATCATTTGAAGCTCCTTATCAGATTCTTCGGATTGCTTTTCAATCTTAAGTACAACATCCTCGTAACAAATGACTTGTGCGCTAGACATTCCAATCGTATTGAAGGAATACGGTCTGTCTCCAAGAATAGTTTCAATACTTTTCGGAAAATTCATTCATTGTCCCTCCTCATTATGCAGCTACATCCCACCAAATAACAACAAAATTCCCTGTTCAATCTATCATTTTGGAGTCTTATACTTTCGGTGACTTTCAGTAATATTACTAGGCAATCTAAAATTGCCAACAATTCAAACATTCGACATAGTGATATTATACATTGAGTATTTACATTAAATCAATAGCTTTCAACAACAGAGCCATGATGGATATAGAAATAGTGGTTATGATAAAATCAAAAATAATAGCTTTTTAAAATCGAATACTATATAATGGAAAATAATTTACAAGGGAAGCAAGCAATGAAACGGATTACCAATAGCTTGATAGAAGAAAAATTGAGGTGAAGGAATGAAAACAATCGGATTAATCGGAGGTATGAGCTGGGAAAGTACCGTTAACTATTATAAGCATATCAATGAAATAGTGAAACAACAGCTTGGTGGATTCCACTCAGCCAAATGTATTCTCTATAGTGTCGACTTTCAAGAAATTGAGGAATGCCAATCCAGAGGCGACTGGGACAAAAGCGGTGAAATCTTAGCAGCGGCTGCTCTAAGTCTGGAGCAGGCCGGAGCAGATTATATTGTAATCTGTACGAATACGATGCATAAGGTTATTGATATTATTCAACGAGATATCACGATACCGATCCTTCATATTGCAGAAGCAACTGCGGAAGCACTTTTAAAGCATAATATTAAGAAGGTGGCCTTACTGGGTACGAAATATACGATGCAGCAGGATTTCTATAAATCAAAGCTGACAGAAGCAGCTCTTGAGGTTATCATTCCGGAGGCTGATGATATTGAGATGATTAACTTCACCATATATCAGGAGCTTTGTCTTGGGATTATATCTGAGAAATCAAGAAAAGAATTTCTACGTATTATAGATTCGCTGGCTTTATTAGGCGCCGAAGGCGTTATTCTTGGATGCACCGAGATTGGTTTGTTGGTTCGTCAGGAGGATACTTTTGTACCACTATTCGATACCACATTAATTCATGCAACACAAGCCGCGATGATAGCAATCGTTGGTTAAGCACCTCAAACCACATCTTTGTCCGGATGATACATACCGAGGGTAGGTTAAGCATTTCATATATTAGGAGGATTTTATGGATAAGATCAGATTTGCGATTGTAGGAAATGGTTTTCGGGCAATGGCCTTCTTAAGGGTGGGAATGGCATTGCCGGAGCTTTTTGAGGTTACCTCTGTACTGTTTCGTAATCCGGAGAAGGCTGCCCAGTTTACTTTATGTAACTCCATACCCGCAGTACTCACAATTCCTGACTGTCTAGCTACAAAGCCCGATTTTATAATAGTTGCAATTAATCGGGGGGCGAATGCGGATATGCTACGTCAGCTTATTCCTTATCAGATTCCTCTACTGGTAGAGACACCTCCGGCAGTAAGCTATGAGGAGCTGGAGGACTTATGGAATAAAAGTCAATTCTATCATTCCAAGATACAGATTGCGGAACAATATTATCTCCACCCGTTGCATCAGGCTAGATTGAAGGTGTTATCTCAGAGTATCCTAGGAGAAGTCACGAATCTATCCATCTCTTGGGCGCATGACTATCATGGGGTTAGTCTATTGCGAAAGTTTCTTGGCACCGGCTTTGAAAAGGTCAGTATCTTCGGTAAGAATTATCAGTTCCCGGTTACTATCACGGATTCAAGATATGGCATACGTACCGATGGTGAAGTAGCCATGACAAATCGTTCCCGTTTCACCTTCGAGTTTGAACAGGGAAAGGTGGCATATTATGATTTTGCCCCCGATATCCAATACCGGTCGAAAATCAGAACGCGCCACCTTACGATACAGGGAGTACAAGGAGAAATGGATGACCTTACAATCCGCTCTCTGACTCCTAAGAACCAGCCTTTATTGCAAACCTTCCAGATTACGGAGGATATCAATACTCTTACTACTTATAATATAACTCTTGGTAAGGAATGTCTTTATCTCAATCCTTTTGTCCATGCCAGACTTACGGATGATGAGGTTGCGATTGCTTCCTGCCTTCACGGTATGCAACATTATCTGAATACCGGTGAGGATATCTATTCCTTTGCCGACGGCTGCCAAGATACCTATCTCTGGCTGCTGATGCAGGAAGCCCTGTTACAGCCGAATGTTCCGGTTCATTCACAGGAACAGCCCTGGGGATGCTGTGACCGGAATTAAATAACATATAATATTAAAAGCATACTTCACAAACAATCTATAATCACGAATTACCTACTCCGCCATAACTTCTATTGCAGCTATAGCGTCGTTGCGTATTGTTTCCTTCATCACAACAGGATCACTAGCCTGTTCAAAACTTAGGTATACTTTGAACATATCACCCTCCATCTCTATCTGAAAATCGCCCCCGCAGAGCTTCGTATAGCTTTCGGCTATGGACAACCCTAGCCCGTTGCCTTCCGAGGTTCTTGCCTGATCGCCTCTGGCAAAGCGCTGGAGGATCTCCTGTGATGTAAAATTCATATCATAGCTTGCAATGTTTTTCATAGAAACTATGACTCGCTCCTCTATGAGTGACATGTCAATGTATACTCTGGTTCCACCCAACGTATATTTTAACGCATTATCAATAATGTTCTGGAACACACGGTAAAGCTTGTTACCATCTGCATTGATATGAACCGGTAGTTCCGGAAATTTTATCTTAAAGGTAATTTCAGAATCAGTAATCCGATCATCCAGTTCCGCAAGCGTCTGTCTAATCAGCTTTCCCAAATCGATATTCTCCAGATTCAATGCCATATCACCACTGGTGCTTTTGGCCAGATCGAACAGGTCCGTCAAGATATCACTTAACCGTTCCGATTTCTCCTGGATAATCCTGATATAGTCTCTTGCCGCTTCTGTGAGCGGTTCCTCCTTCGATAGCAGATCAACAAAGCTGATGATTGAGGTGAGCGGAGTCTTAAGATCATGGGAGACATTGGTGATCAGCTCTATCTTCATCCGTTCAGATTTCATCTGCTCTTCGGTTCGTTTTTTGATCTCCTGGTCAATCATATCGTAAACATGTCTGTTCCCTATGGTATACCATACAAAGACAAGGACTTCTATAACGAAAGGAAGGATTGCCCACCATACTAATTTTGTTACAAGATATACTGCAATCGTAGTATTCGTGATTGTCAGCACCAGAAAACACATCTGACGATAATATAGGTTCCTTGCATAGGAAGCCTGATGAAACAGATCACCATAACAAAGGTATCGGGATGCCCCGGCGATCAGCTTGCATAGCTTATATGATATCCGGTATAGGATGCTGTCACGGATGAATATTTTTACTCTCCATTTTCGGATCAGAGAATGAACTAACATCAGAAATACTACTCCGGCCAAAGCGGATACCACTGCAATGAAAATAGTTAATGAGCCATTATCCGTAGAAAATATCTTAAGGAAGTCCATACCAAACAGATCCATTTTCAACCCAAGGGAAATCCCTTCTCCAAGAATATCCGATATACCGGAGACAAATAGCCCTACTCCGAGGCCTAAGGCCAGCAATAATACTTCTGTGTAGCTTTTGTCCAAATTCATTAGATGTATCTTATCATCCTGTAGCTCTCTTCCTGTAACAATGCAGGATAAAATAATAAGCACAAAACCGATCAGAACGCTGGCTAATAGAATAATTGCATTCGGCAGCAGTAGCTCGCGGTTCCGGTCCCATTGTCTCTGATTGATGTCCAGATAATAGTCCGTAAAAGCAATATACGCGACTGTCTTATGTCGGAATATCTCATAACCAAAATCAGTCTTTCGAGAAGTATTCTCCCGATCCTTCCATACTCCCTCTTCCATATAGAAGAATGATCTGTCATATTGCTCATAAAATGCCCGGTCAGACTTCCCAATATTCGAATAGTCCTTAGAGCCGCTGTTAAAATAATAATAGAAGGGGACGTTCTCTAATTCCTTATGTTGAAAAGCAATCAAAGAAACCAGTCTCATTGCATCTTCAACTTCGGTGTTGAATACCATACTCTTGTGAAATTCCGGTTCAATCAAGCACTCCGGATTAATATTCTTCTGCATTCCTAACTGAAGTTGAACCATCGCAACCACAAATGAGGAAATAATGATGAAGAAGATCACTGCCTTTGTAATTTTGTGTACTCTAAAGCTTCTCGATTTTGTAGCCAATTCCCCACACCACCTTTAAATAATTTGGCTCCTTCGGATTAATCTCAATTTTCTCACGAATGCGTCTGATATGTACCATAACAGTATTCTCAATGGAATAAGCAGGCTCATTCCATACCCGTTCATAGATATCCTCTGCTGAGAATACCATACCTGCATGTCTCATAAGAAGTTCCAATATCTTGTACTCCGTAGCGGTCAGTTTGACCGGATCCCCATCAACACTGAGCTGCTTTGCGGCTGTATCAAGAATAAGTCCTCCAATGATAATATCAGTGGAACTTAAGTGGTTTACTGCATCTCCAAGTACCAGATATCTCCTTAAGTGGCTCTTGACTCTTGCCAAAAGCTCCTGGGGATGATAAGGCTTTGTGATATAATCATCCGCTCCCATCGTTAGTCCCAATATTTTATCACTATCCTCTGATTTTGCTGACAATAGGATAATTGGGATATTACGTTTTTCACGGATTCTCATTGTTGCTGACAAGCCGTCCAGCCTAGGCATCATAATATCCAGTAGAAGTAACTGCACATCATTACTCGTTAACGCATCGATTGCTTCCATTCCGTTATAGGCTTTCAACACCTCATAGCCTTCCATCGTCAACAGCTTATCAATTGCCTTGACTATCTCTCTGTCATCATCCACCACTAATATTCTTGCATCACCCATGATTAGATCCTTTCCCAAATGCCTATCCCGATTATAGTTGATAATACTTTCATTTAACTCGATATAATTCTTACAAATATCTTAAGAATGCTGTTAGTCAAGATACTGGAATACTTTGTAATTCATAGGATAATTCTACCACAGTCAAAGTAAAGATAAAATCCTTAATTTTGCATTAGGAATGTACCCCTATAGTAGTAATAAATATTATAATAGTATATAATTGGAAGCATAAGAGTTGTAATCGTCCTCTTGAAGAAGAGACGAAATACGAACAATTAATAAGGGGTGAAATGATATGGCGAAATATGAACGGAATCTATCCGGAGATTATGATGAGATTGTTAAGAATATCCATGAAGAGATTATGAACGATTCCTACTCAATGAAACTAGTTGATGAAAGTAATTACCAATTAGGTGATATCAATATATCGGTCCGGGTATATGATAAATACTTTATGAGAAACGGTAACCGTACTAGCTTAAGTCTTACGATTGCCGGGAATTCGAACGACATTTACGTATCGGCCATCAGCGCCGGAGGCGGACAGGGTATCTTCCTGGATACAAGCTGGGGTGCAGAGGAAGACATGATAACGATGGTGCAGAACATAATAGAACAAAGAGTATAAATATAGGAGATTTCTCATTATCATGATATTAAAAAGCACCCCAAATGTTAGTTGACTAACATTTGGGGTGCTTTATACAATGTAATTTGTTTGAATTATACCATATCCGGAAGCTGTTCTGAGTTCTCTGTAGCTTTATCCTCAAGCTCGAGCTTAGGCTCATCTACAATTCCTTTTACTTCTTTGTAAATCTTCATAAACTCATCACCGGTGATTGTTTCCTTGGCGATTAGGTAGTCTGCGATCTTATCCAGAACTTCTCGGCTACCCTGAAGGAGCTCTTCTGCTCTGTCATAGCATTCCTTAAGGATCTGCATTACCTCTTTATCAATCATTCCGGAAGTCTCTTCACCGCAGTTTAATACAGATCTGCCATCTAAGTATTTATTCTCAACTGACTCCAGACCCATAAGTCCGAATTTATCTGACATACCAAATTGAGTTACCATCGCTCTTGCTAGTGAGGTTGCTTTCTCAATATCGTTGGATGCGCCGGTTGTGATTGAATTAAATACCAGTTTCTCAGCCGCACGGCCACCATAGAGCGTAACGATACGGGTTAATATCTCATCCTTGCTCATCAGATACTTCTCTTCCTCAGGAACCTGCATTACATAGCCTAAGGATCCCATGGTTCTGGGTACAATGGTAATCTTCTGAACCGGTTCTGCGTTCTTAACTAGTGCGGTTACTAATGCGTGTCCCACCTCATGGTAAGCAACGATCTTCTTCTCTTCCTTACTAAGGATACGATCCTTCTTCTCTTTACCTGCAATAACAACCTCGACGGATTCGAATAAATCGTCCTGGATGACTACTGTTCTACCCTGCTTTACCGCAAGAATAGCTGCTTCATTAATCATGTTGGCAAGATCAGAACCTACGGCTCCGGAGGTTGCCCTTGCGATTGCTTCTAAATCTACCGAGTCATGCATTAATACATTCTTCGCATGTACCTTAAGGATATCAACTCTACCCTTTAAGTCCGGCTTATCAACGATAATTCTTCGGTCAAAACGACCGGGACGAAGTAACGCTTTATCCAGTACCTCCGGGCGGTTAGTAGCACCGAGGATAACAAGACCCTTGGAGGAATCAAAGCCATCCATATTCGCTAATAACTGATTCAAGGTCTGCTCACGTTCATCGTTACCGCCACCATAATGAGAATCACGGCTCTTACCAATGGCATCAATCTCATCAATGAATATAATACAGGGTGCGGATTGCTGCGCCTGCTTAAATAAATCTCTTACTCTGGATGCACCAACACCCACGAACATCTCAACAAAGTCAGAGCCGGACAATGAGAAGAATGGTACCTTCGCTTCTCCTGCCACTGCCTTCGCAAGAAGAGTCTTACCTGTTCCTGGCGGTCCAACCAGCAATGCACCCTTCGGTAGCTTAGCACCAATCCGGGTATATTTTGTTGGATTGTGAAGGAAATCAACAATTTCGGTAAGGGATTCCTTCGCCTCCTCTTGACCTGCGACATCCTTGAAGGTAACTCCGGTCTGTTTCTCAACATACACCTTGGCATTACTTTTGCCAACTCCCATGACTCCACCACTATTCTTCGATATGGTTCGGAATAAGAACCACATCACTACATAGATGGCTACAAAGGGTAACACATAAGATAAGATAGTAGTTACAACATTAGAACTATTATCATTGACCTCCTGGGAGTAGTCTACATCCGCTGCTTTTAGCCGTTCAACTAATTCAAAATCTAAAAAGCCTCCGGTATAATAGGTCATCTCCGGAGTTTCTTCGGATTGATCCTTCTTCGGAGTTATTACAATCGTATTATCTGTTTTCACTACAACTGTTTCTACCTTATCCTCATCCAACATCACTAAGAATTCATTGTAGGTAATCTCTTTGTTCGTGCTGTCCTTAATTTGCTCCGACAGAGTCCAGAACATGTACCAGATGACCAGTGCTGATACTAAGGTAATGATGATCACCATCTTATTCGGTGAACTATTTTTATTTGGTTTATTATTGTTATCCATGAAATCCTCCTATTCATAGAACTAATCGCATTAATCAGATGTACTTTTAGCCCCTATTTCTGCCAATATGGATCGTATAACCCATTATACTGATAGTCTTTCCATAAATCAATTAATTTGTCATTAAAATTCTGTGATTAAATTGTGTACAACGTAACCATAATATTAATTAACCTAAATTGCAAGCTATTCTGGCTATTTAATATAAATTTTATATTGTTTAGAAAACTTTT
>JAQZBA010000306.1 GCA_029239365.1 Herbinix sp.
TTGCGGTTAATCATTGTTCTTATCTGTATTAGATCAAGAAGACTATAGTTGAATTTGATATTTCATCGATGCGTAATGTGGATGCTCCTCGATGAATCCTAACTTCTTGTATAAAGGATATCCGGAAGCTGTGGCACTTAACTCAATATGAGCCAAGTCCAGCTTCTTCGCATCCTCAATCGCCATATTGATTAATCCACCGGCTATCCCTTGTCTTCGGTATTCCGATTTTGTGTAGACATTCAATAGAAGTCCTGTTTTCCCCGATAAGAAATGTGGATTCCCCGGTTTCTCAGTGATAACCATGAACACCGTAGATACGATGACACCCCTATGCTCTGCAACATAAGCAAGAAGCGAGCCCTTCAGGTTCTTGTTAAAGTAATCCGGCAGATCCTTCTGTAACCTGTCTCTATGCTCCGGAAGCATACCACCATGGTCTTCTGTAAGGTATTCCAACCTCATCTTCACCATCTGAGGGATATCAGATGTAACTGCTGCTCTTAGGTTCATATTACTACCTCCTAGTCTTCTGATTCATTGTAGATCTTCCTATCTAAATTAAAAGATGTTTATCTGAGGTTCAATCGGATCAGAATAAGTTATTCACAGAAATGTTGTTTTCGAGACATCTTATCCACAATTTCTCTACATACTCCACAAGCAGAGTGATATTTTGTAAGGTCCAGCTCAATCCCTTGCTCACCTGCATAGAGAAGCAATCCCTTGACACCTTCCTCCAGAATTCGACTCATCATTGGATCTTCATAAGGATTATAACGGTCAAGAATTGTATTAATGTCTTCCTGATATACATTTCCGATTGGGAAGCAACATACGAATACGTCACCCTTCGGTGAGATGCTAATAGTATCCACCTGATCCAGCCTTGAAGTGTAGGGTGCATCCCCACAATGAAAGTCCAGATTAAGCTCCTGTTCAGGAAAATATTCGGATAGATATTCTACGGCTTTGCCTGCCGGAAAGATATTGTTGCCACGGGAGACAGATAGCTTAAGCTCATCAAAACAGGATAATACCTGCTTGGTTTTATTATTATAAGGGTTATCATGCTCTTCATTCACAACCCAAGCCGGATGAAGTCGGATCGAGATCTGATTGCCTTCCTTCACTCTCTTCGCGAATTCATAGACTTGTTCCAGCGGAATTGTCTCCTGATGAAATGCATCCACGGATAGCAGAATATCAGTGGCGCCGGCTTCCTCCAGGGAAGTAACTGCTGCCTCAAGCTTCTCCTTACTACTTGTGAAGAAGCCATTGGTAATAATGTGCCGCTTGCCGATGCCGCAGCTTGCCGCCTCGGCCAGGATGTCCTTTACTTCACTATTATATAGAAGAGGTTCACCGCCAAAGCACATAACTGAGGTAATATCATAGCGCTTACCGAGCTTTGTCAGCAGCCCTCTCAGTTTGTCATATTCCAGATGTCCTTGTTTGTCGACCTTATCTCCCACGGAGCAGTGCTTACACCGCCCTGTACATTGTTGTGTTATGATGAATTCTACTCGGTTGATATTCATAGCTGATTGCGAAACATTCCATATTCCTTCGGAATATGTAAGATACCCTTCGCATCCTTCCTCTCCTCAAAGCATTGATAAAGTTCCTCTCGCGTCACATTCCCTATATTGCCTATCGAAGCCATGGAAAAAAGATAATCCAACAAATCCTCCGTCTTGGTCACCTCAAGGGCATCCTCATAATCCACTCGATGTATAACAGAAAAATGCTCTCCTAGAATCTGTGCACCATTTTGTAATGTGAAGGCTCCGTTGATATCGATGTGAATCCCATAGTTTCCTAGTGTCTGTGTTAGATACTGCTGTATTCCATTCTCTCCAAAGGTCGTGCAATAGAAGGTTCCGTCCTTCTTTAATACTCTTCTCACTTCCTCAAGGCCTCTGTGAAGATCCGGTACATGATACAGCATCATATTCGCAATTACCACATCAAAGGACTCAGCTTCATATGGGATTGCTTCTATATTAATCTGTTCAAAGGATACGTTCCGATGAGAAGAGTATTTATTCCTAACTACCTCTACCATTCCCTCGGAAAAATCGGACAGAATCAGAGAAGTTCCTGGACCCAGCTGATCTAATCGGTTAGTCCATAGATCACCAGTACCGCACCCTAGTTCTAAGATCCTAATATCCTCTTTAAAATGATACTGTTGAAATATCCAATTCCCATACCCTAATTTATTAATGCTATACTTCTCGTGAATAGACATTCTGGCATCCAGATTCTTACTGTCTAGGTACTGCTCCTTCACAGCAGCTGCGTCATTCATTCGATTCTCAGTCATGAGGTCCCTCCCTATTCCTGTAACTATCTCTCGTTTGTCGTTTGTATAATATGATTTTTATTTTTATAGATAGACATTATTAATACCCCTTAATCGGTCTATTATATTAACTCGCCAAGCTCTAGCATATCCAGAGTAATCTTAAGCTCTCCAATCTCCGAATAACCGAAATCTCCATGGCAATCCGAACCTGTGGTAATCAGTAGCTTTCGAGCTCTGCATATGGATTGACAGAGGTCTGTTATCTCATCGGTATGAGTTGGATAATAGCATTCGACACCATCAAAGCCCAGCTCTAGCAGCTCCGTCAGCCTACGACCAAATAGTTCCGCTTCGGTCTCCTTAATGGTTACCCAAGGATGGGCTAAGATTGCCTTGCCTCCGGCGTTATGAATCTGTTCCAGCACTTCTCTTACGGATGGATAATCACCGCTGTCGTTGGTGATTCCATATTGGTTATAGATGATAAAGCCCTCGCGAAGGCTCTTCGTTAACCCCTTCTCCATAAAATAATGAAGTGCTTTCCAACCACCCTTACCTCTATCATACGTATATGCTTGAAAATCAGCCAAGGAGATGTTCTCATAATCCTGCTCCATTGCTGCAACCAGATTGGCGCTGATGTCATCCATGAATACACGGTTCCTCTTAACAAACCGGACAAAGGCTTCCTCTTCCACATCTACTCCATAGCCTAGGATATGAATATCGGTCTTCTGATCGATAGAGTCCAGCTCCACCCCACTGAGATACTTAATCCCATAAGTCTCGCATAGCTTCGGAAGCTCTCCAGTCGCTGTCACTATGTTATGGTCGGTAATTGCAAGCAAGCCGACGTTGTTCGCCACTGCTGTTTGGACTATCTCCTCCGGTGACATAGTGCCATCCGAATAATAAGAATGAAGGTGTAAATCTACGTATTGGTTTGAATTACTCATTTTCTGCGTTTCTCCTTATTGTGGATTTACAATCACTACACACCTTCTCATGCAGAGACACCACTCCACCACAATGAGGACAGCTCCAGCTCTCTTTCTGCTCCTCCATGAAGGTCTCGATTCCCCGTTCCTGCACTTGTCTACTATACTGGATGAGGCTGATCTGGTAGCGCAACTGATAGCTCTTCTCCATATTCTTAATCAGTTTACAGGGAAAGGTCTCACACTCATAACAATAGGATATATTTTTACCTTTAAGGCAGGCTTTAATCTTACATCGACTGCAGTGCTCCGGTTTCCCTTGATCTCCTAGAAGGCAGCCCTCGCAGGGCTTCTTCAAATTACAATGCTTATAACAAACCATACAATTCATCCCGCAGGGTGCAAACATAATATTCTCAATTCTCTCAGGCATCTTCATATTATATTACCTCCTTCAACAGCTAATATCGGTTAGGTTGTCTTACTTAACCTATTCTGTAATCCGGTATCTATTGATCGCTATCCTTATGAAAGCTTCGGAACTATGGTATCCCATACTCCTTGGTGCATCATATCCGACAGCTTCTCCTCCTCCAGGTTGGATAATATGGTAATCACTGCGTTCTTATCGGGCAGAACCGCACAGATTTGTCCCCATTTTCCACTTGCTCGGTAAGAATTATGCTCCTGCCTCCAGAAATAATAGCCATAGCCTCCTTCCCTGTTCTCGATCTGTTTCGCGGTAGCCTTCCTGACCCATTGCTCTGAGATTAGCTCCTTACCTTCATACGATCCCATCTGTAGGTATAGCTGCCCGATCCTACTAAGCTCATTTACAGTCAGCATCATTCCCGTGGAACCATAGAAATGTCCTTCCGGGCTATAGGCACAAGTTACCTGCGGTATATGAAGAGGATCAAATAATCTGGGCTTTAGGAAATCCAACATAGGCATTCCAGTTGTATTTTCAACAATTACACCGGCAAGATAGGATGTAAAATTATTATAATGGAACTTCCTCCGGTCGATGTTCGGCAGAGGAATTGATAAGATATGCTTCAACCAGTGATCACAGGTCAATCGCTCAAAGGGATAATCGAGGATGGACATGGTG
This sequence comes from Herbinix sp., assembly GCA_029239365.1. Classification (GTDB taxonomy): domain Bacteria; phylum Bacillota; class Clostridia; order Lachnospirales; family Lachnospiraceae; genus Mobilitalea. The sequence continues at coordinate 4,364 of JAQZBA010000306.1, forward strand.
AGTAGCCGCTCCACAGTTATTTTACTCAGATGATCAAGCTGCTCCTGGGACACCTCACCGACAAGCTCTTTCTCGAGATAAGGTAGGATACTATCCTCTAATCGAAAATATCCTTCCTCAATTGCCATCCCAACCGCAGTTGATGTAATACTCTTCGTGGCTGAGTATAAATTCCTTCGCTCCTCGAGAACAAAGTGATGCTCTGCTACCTTTTCTCCATTCTGTATAACGACAATTCCATATACCTGCATATGATTCTCTTGAACCATGGTTACAAAGTCCCTCAGCATATGACACCTCCTTGCCTCATTACATTATCTATCTGCTTAGGATCACTACTCCAACTCTCCCTCCTCAGGGTAGTAGGAACCTGTAATCTCAATAACATTGTCATCCGGATCCTTCACCTGGAAATAATAATAGGGTTGTCCGGCATTGATATATTTGATTGATGTGATTCTATTGGCAAAGCCTGCTGCC
>JAQZBA010000011.1 GCA_029239365.1 Herbinix sp.
ATGTAACAGATTCGGAGGGCTTCCTGGGATAGTATATAGCTTATCATCTGAACTATTAAGGTCCGGCATCGCGGAAAGCAGACCCCAAGTATAGGGATGCTTCGGTTGATAGAAGATCTCTTCTGTCGTCCCCATCTCTACGACCTTACCGGCATACATAACCTCTACGTAATCTGCAACCTTTGCCACTACACCCAGATCATGGGTAATGTAGATAACAGAGATTCCTATCTTAGCTTGAATATCCTTGATCAGCTCCAGAATCTTAGCCTGAATCGTTACATCCAGCGCAGTAGTTGGCTCATCACAAATCAGAAGCTCAGGGTCACAGGAAAGAGCGATGGCAATTACAACTCTTTGACGCATACCACCGGATAGCTGATGAGGATAATTCTTCATTCGCTTTTCAGGATCCGTGATTCCAACCAGCTCTAATAGCTTAATCGCTTTATCATAGGCTTCCTTCTTCGGAGTATTGTAGTGATAAATCATGCCCTCCATAATCTGAGCACCTACATTCATCGTCGGGTTGAGGGAGGTCATAGGGTCCTGAAACACCATAGCAATGCGCTTACCATTGATATGCTTCCTCATCTCCTTCTTAGAGAGGGTAAGCAAATCCTTGGTTACTTCTTCTCCATCTCTATTATAAGTAAATTGAATGCTTCCACTATTGATTTTTCCATTATTGCTAAGAATACCCATAATCGCTTTTACTGTTACAGACTTACCACTACCACTCTCACCAACAATAGCCAGCGTTTCACCTTGATACAGAGAGAGGTTCATTCCTCGAATGACATTAACTTCTCCGGCTGAGGTAGTGAAGGATATGGATAAATCCTTAATTGATAATATTTTCTTCTTTTCCATATGCCACCCCCTACATTTCCTTCATCTTAGGATCAAAAGCATCTCTAAGACCATCTGCCATCATGTTAAAGCTTAGCATGATTATTGCTAATACAATTACAGGGAACACGATCATATATGGATGTGTCGTAAATGACTTGAAGGCATCACTGATTAAAGAACCCAAGGAGGCGAGAGGCGCCGGAACTCCAAGACCGATGAAAGCTAAGAAAGCCTCTGTAAAAATTGCATTCGGTATGGAGAACATGGACATAATGATCAACTGTCCAAAGATATTAGGCAGAATCTCTTTAAAAATGATGAATAAGTTCTTTGCACCCAAAGTCTTGGAAGCTAAGATAAACTCCTGCTCCTTCAATTTCAGTACTTGCGCTCTTGCAATTCGACTCATACCAATCCAACCCGTGATTGCCAAAGCAATGGTAATCGTCACTAATCCCGGTTTAAATACCAGTATAAGTAAGGTAACAATAACAAGAGTTGGAATACCATTCAGTATCTCCGAGAACCGCTGGAGTACCATATCTACCTTGCCGCCAAAATAGCCGGATACCAAGCCATATATCATACCAAAACACATATCCACAATAACTGCAACCAGTGCAATGTAGAGTGATATTCTCGTACCTGTCCAGGTTCTAGTGAAGATATCTCGGCCCAGAACATCGGTACCAAACCAATAATAGATCTTCTCCAGTCCGGTTGGTACAGAGGGATCTTCGGATATATATTTATTCTGTATTACGGTACCGGTCGAGGTATGCATCTTCTCAGTTCCGTTAAAGACACCAATCTTCTCTAGCCCAGGAATTCTTGGAGCCAGATTCTGATGCGTAATAATCTGTGATTCGTAGGTATGACCAGCCATATGCGGCCCTGCAATCGCCATCGTTAATACAATGATGATAAAGATAATTCCAACAACAGCACCCTTATTCTGAGCAAATCTTGTTAATACTTCTTTCCAGATTGGCTTACTTGGAAAGGCTTCATCCACACGTGAGATCTTCTCTGCACCGACAAGCTTAAAATCCTCCGGGGCAAATTCAAATTCTGTATTATTCATGTTCTTCCCCCTTTGCCAGTCTGATTCTAGGATCAATGACACCATAGAGAATATCTACGACGAGCATAATTCCAATGTACATAATACTATAGATAAACGTTAAGGCAACCACCACATTATAATCATTGGATTGAATTGCCGATACCAATAGACTACCGATCCCCGGTATTGAGAAAAGCTTCTCAATTACAAGGCTACCTGTCATTAAACCAACTACCAAAGGTGCCAATACCGTAATGATGGGGATTAAAGCATTACGAAGTGCATGCTTGAAGATTAATTGAAAGTTGTTGAGCCCTTTGCTTTCAGCCAAAAGCATATATTCCGAACCCAGAACTTCGAGCATCTCTGTTCGCGTAAAACGAGCTACCGTTGCAACGGTGAACATACAAAGGGAAATAGTTGGCATGATAGAGGAATAAAGAGGTGCCTCCATCTGATAAAGCAGTGGAAACCATTTCAATCGGAAGCCTAACGCATAGATCAAAGCCATCGCAAATACATAGGACGGTAGGCTGACACCAATTACGGAGATTACCGTAGTAATCGTATCATAGATTGTATTGTGTTTAATTGCTGCTATGATGCCTAAAATCAATCCGATTATGGTACCAATTAGAATTGCCTGTCCTCCGATACGTAATGAAATCGGCAATCTTGTCTCAAGTAACGCAGTAATCGGCGTATTTTTCGATATTGTATAGGAAACCCCAAAATCCCCACTCAGCATTGCTTTTATGTAATTCATAAACCGCATCAATATAGGCTGATCCAGTCCATATTTTGCATTAATGATAGCACGCTGAGAATCCGTTAATTTTTCATCATTAAAAGGTGAACCCGGCATAAACTCCAACATAAGAAAAAGCACCAATAAAATCACCAGCAGCGTTACGATTGATATCATAACCCGCTTTAAAATATATTTTTTCACAAATTCACACTCCTTACCAATATGTTTAAAATCTACAATAGGAGTCTTGCTAAAAACGCAAAACTCCTGATATACCTGCTTATCAGCCTATGGACCAACCATACACTTACCAAGAATAGTGACGCTATCATAGGTGTAAAACACGCCTGACAGCGTCACTATAATGATTACTGGTTAATAAATTAATTCATAGTCGCATTCTTATAGATTCTATTAATGCCTACAGAGTGGAATTCAATACCTTCTACACCTGCTTTGATCATAACTGCATCGCCCTTCTGGTATACAGGTAGGATAACAGCTTCATCCATTACTATTGTCTCTGCTTTCTTTAATGCTTCCCATCTTGCAGCCAGATCAAGTGCTAATTCACCCTTCTTAGATGATTCGATAATCGCATCATATTCTGCATTTGACCAGAAGCCATAATTATTCGGGCTGCCTGTGGTCCACATATCAAGATAGGTCATCGGGTCCGCATAATCAGGTCCCCAACGGGTTAAACCAAGTTCGAAGTCGCCTTGTTGTAATCTCTCAACTCGGTTCTTCTTAGGCATGGACTGAATTTCAATTGTTAGACCAGGTAAGGTAGTCTGAACTTCAGATTGGATAAATTGTGCAACATTGATTGCAGACTCAGTATCTTCAACAATCATTGTATATTTTAATTCACTGATTCCTAATTCTGTCTGAGCTGTCTTCCAGTATTCCAGTGCCTTTGCCTTATCAGTTGCTAGATAAGTACCGGTAGTTTCACGGAAGTCTTTTCCATCCGGACCGGTTGCAAGAAGGGTGGGAACTGCGAAGTCAGCAACGATGGAACCATCCTTTAAGATGTTCTTGGCAATCGCAGCCTTATCATAGGATAATGCGATAGCTTTACGAAGATTCACATTCTCAAGTCCGGCGATTGTCTGGTTCGGTGATAAGTACCATAAGTAACCAGCCATAATGTTATTGAATTCCGGATCCGCCTGGAACTGCTCAACTTGCTCACCGGATAGGGTGGCAACATTTAAGTCTCCGTTCTGATAGGATAACATTGCTTGCTGTGAATCTTTGATTACCTGATACTGGATACCATCTAAAGCAACCTTAGTAGCATCCCAGTAAGTGGGGCTCTTGGTTAAGCTAATGGTAGTCGCAGCCGGTTCATATGCTGAAATCATAAAAGGTCCGTTGCTTAGGATCGTCTCCGGAGAGGTTCCATAGGTATCGCCTGCTGCGGTAAAGAAAGCTTCGTTTACCGGCAGGAAGGAAGGGAATGCCATCAGGGACTCAAAGAAAGGAACCGGAACATCTAAGGTTACTACTAAGGTCTTATCATCCTGAGCAACAGCACCTAACTGATCTGCTGTAACTTCACCCGCGGTGATTGCTGCTGCATTCTTAATACCGGCGATTTCTGCAATGAAAGCATATTCACTTGCAACCGTCGGATCAACAAGACGTCTCCAAGAGAAAACGAAATCTCCTGCGGTTACTGCAGTACCATTTGACCATTTTGCATCTCTAAGCTTAAAGGTGTAGGTTAAGCCGTCTGCACTTTTCTCAACTGATTCTGCAATTGCCAGGATTGGAGCACCAGCGCCGTCTACAGAGTATAAACCTTCTGTCACTGCTGCTAATACTTCAAAGGAAGTACCATCCGTTGCGATCTGTGGATCCATGGATGCTACCTCAACATCAAAATGTACCTTCAGGATCTTACCTGAGGTCTCTGCTTCTTCAGCCACTTCTTCTTTAGTTGTGTCTGCATTCGGCGTTGTCTCTGCATTAGTATCTTTTTTTGTATCATTACTGCAGGCAACGAATGAGAACATCAATAATACTGCGAGCATCAATGCCATTAACTTACTAATTCTCTTCATATATTCTCCTCCTTTTTTCTATACAAAAGACATAATTCAGTAAAAAAAATGCAGTCTAAAAATTCTCTAAAATTTTCATGACTACATCGTCTAGTGCCTAGATTATGGATGTTATTATAACTAATATCAATACAGTTTGTCAATATAAATTTGTAGAGTAATGTAGCGTTAATTCAATAAAGCATTAATTCGATAAAAATCGGGCATTGATATAACATGCCCGATTATCCTTATTAATTATCATTTAATTTATTAAGTATCTTCCTTACTTCGTCAGTTTATCTACGACGCTTCGGATTTCAAGAAGCTTATCATCAATATTGCCGTTTTCAATCGCTTCCTTAACGCACATATCAATATGCCCATGCAACACTTCCCTATTCACTTTATGAAGAATAGCTTCCGTAGCAATAATCTGATTCGAGATATCAATACAGTAACGGTCTTCTTCAATCATATTCAGAATACCATCAATCTGTCCTCGTGCTGTTTTAAGAAGACGGCTTACCTTTTCTCTATCTGCTTTCATTCTTCCTCACCTTATGAGAAGAGTCCCTTCTTCTCCGAGATGCATTCTACTTGATAGCCTGCCTCGGTAACCGTATCACGAAGAGTCTGATCATCAATATCCTTCTTCAGATTCACAACTGCTCTATTCTTCTTCAGCTCTACTTTAGCATCAACTCCATCGATTGCATTCAATACCTTCTCCACTCTTGCCTGACAATGCTCACAGGTCATACCTTTAATCTCAATAATCTTTTTCATTCAAATTCTCCTTTCAATATATAAAAAAATGTAGATTACTTGATAAGGAGAATTTATTCTCCCTTTCAAAACAACAACTCTTTAATGTAAGTATTAATACTATAAAAAATTATATTCATCAATCAGCAAATGCTAATTTCATTACCCCACCCCTGGGGGGTGTATTTATAAGTATAATATACCGAGGGCTACTATTTGTCAACCCCCCGCTTAATTATTTTGATTACATTTCCAACAATTTATTATATTAGTTCACAGTTTTCGTACTTTGAATATATTCCTCCTTCCTATTTCTAAAAATTAATTCTCTATCTTAATCTTATCATTATCCCTCAAATCAATGAGATCTCCCTCTGCCTCTTCCGCCACCCCTTCAATCTTTGTCTCTTCTCCTGAGGCTATATCAGTCACAAGAATACCAACCTCGGTCTCACCACTAGCTGCGGCGTACTCTTGATATATCTTATAACGGAAGCCATTATTTTCAAAGCTCAAATAATTCAGATCCAGACCTTCATTATCTGCTGCACCGCCTCTCAAGTAGTAGGAATAGACGAACTTAGTAAAGGAATCGGTGCTGTCCTCGGGATATATCAATTCTACCTGTTCCTTCGTGCCATAACGATATACAATATAATCCTGGTTGTTCTTTTCTACACATACCGCTAGGCGCTTCCGGGAATCTAAGATCGGAAAACTGATGATTACTTCTTCATTCACAGCGCATAGATCTTCCTCCAAGTACTTAGTATCTTCTTCGTGGGGAGACGTCTCATCCAATTCAATGATTCCTTCTCCCGTGCTATCTTCTTCAGAAGGCTCGGTCTCAGGCTGCTCGAAGGGTTCTGCCGCAACCGTAGGAATTGCCATCGGCACTTCTGTGGGAAGTATTGTAACTGTAACTTTAGTACCATCGGTACTCACCTCTTCCTGCTTTATGCAGGCTATCATTCCAAGTATCAGAACTATTAAGAGCATCCACAATACAATTCGTTTCATAATTATCCTCCAAATTACCTATTTGTGCTATTTTCCAAGTGAAGGTACTTTTCAGAAAAAGGCTATATAAGATACTGATATCTTATATAGCCTTTAACCTTTATCTTAAGTAATCTTAGCAATTTCGATTACAACTTCTTAATTCGCTCAATCGCCTCAAGTGTACTCTCATAGGTACCGAAAGAGGTAAGTCTAAAATATCCTTCTCCGCTTGGACCAAAGCCGGAACCAGGGGTACCAACTACATTTGCCTTGTTCAAGAGGTGATCGAAGAATTCCCAAGAGGTCATCCCCTTTGGAACCTCGAGCCAGATATAAGGAGCATTCACACCACCGGATACGGAGTAACCAGCGGCTTGCAGGCCTTCCCGTATTACCTTTGCATTATTCATGTAATAAGCAATCTGCTCCATCGTCTGCTTCTTGCCTTCCCCGGAATAGATAGCGGCACCTGCAAATTGCGTAATATAAGGCGCTCCGTTGAACTTAGTTCCATGTCTTCTTGCCCAGAGACCGTTCAGGGATACATCACCGCACTTTAAAGCCTTCGGTACAACAGTAAAGCCAAGTCTGGTACCGGTAAACCCGGCATTTTTAGAGTAACTGCGAAGCTCAATCGCACATGTTTTAGCTCCATCGCATTCATAGATGGTATGAGGCACATTTTCCTCACAAATGTATGCTTCATAGGCAGCATCGTAGATAATAACGGCACCAACCTTGTTTGCATAATCAACCCATTTCTGAAGAGCATCCTTGGTTATTGTAGAACCGGTCGGATTGTTCGGGAAGCAAAGGTATATCATATCCGGTGTTTCCCCCGGAAGCTCAGGAGCAAAATTATTCTCTTTTGTGCAGGGCATGTAGATTACATTGGTCCATCTACCGGAGTCGGTCAGATATTCGCCGGTTCTTCCTGCCATAACATTGGAATCTACATAGACCGGATATACCGGATCGCATACCGCAATTTTATTATTTACATCAAAGATTTCCTGAATATTACCGGAATCACTCTTCGCACCATCACTGACAAAGATCTCATCAATTGAGATATCTACGCCACGGGATTTGAAATCATTGTCTGCAATCGCCTTACGTAAAAATTCATAACCAAGATCCGGTGCATAACCCTTAAATGTATCCTTAACTCCCATATGATCTACAGCGGTATGAAGCGCTGATATTACCGCCGGTGCTAAGGGTAGAGTGACATCGCCGATACCCAGACGGATAATCTTACTCTCCGGATGAGCCTCGCTATATTCCTTTACCTTCCTACCAATGGTGGAAAACAGATAACTGCCCGGTAACTTCAGATAATTCTCATTAATCTTGAACATTTCGTAAACCAACCTTTCCGATTGAATATCATCTCTTCCTATGGCAAATGACATCATAAACTTTTATAATATTTATAACTTAAAATGCAAAATTATACAAGATGAATTTTGTACAAATAATTCTCATCTTTGAAATTCGTTTTAGCTTATATTTCTATCTCGCCATCAAATACTTTTACAGCAGGACCTGTCATAAAGACAGTATTCAGGTTCACGTCATAACGGATCTTCAATTCTCCGCCTAATAAACTTACCGTAACCTCATGATCGGTTAGTCCATTCAGAATACAAGCAACCACGCTGGCACAGGCTCCGGTTCCGCAAGCTAAGGTCTCACCTGAACCACGTTCCCACACACGCATCCTAATATGTTTGCGGTCAATCACCTGTACGAATTCCGTATTTACTCTCTCCGGAAACATCTCATGATGTTCAAATTCCGGACCGATCACCCCAAGAGGTAACGTGGAAGTATCCTCTACGAATACCACCGCATGAGGATTACCCATAGATACACAGGTCACCTCATAGCTCTGATCTCCCACCGTGATTGGTTCTTTGATCAAAAGCTCTTTCTCAGATCTCACCGGTATTAAGGATGCCTTAGTGATCGGGGCTCCCATATCTACTGTAACCCATGTTACCTTGCCCTCTTCAACCGTTAAATCCAATACTTTAATACCGCTTAAGGTTTCTATTCTAAGATTCTTTTTATCTGTTAAACCATAATCATAGACATACTTTGCTACACAACGGATGCCATTTCCACACATCTTTCCTCTGGAGCCATCGTTGTTATACATATCCATCATAAAATCAGCACTTTCCGAAGACCTGATTAAAATTAAACCATCCGAACCTATTCCAAAATGTCGGTCGCTTACTTTAATTGCCGTCTCAGGAATATGCTCTATCAGTTCCTTTGTGCAATCAACATAGACATAATCGTTTCCACAACCCTGCAATTTAGTAAATTTCATATTACTTACCAACCTTCCTTTCGCAGCAATCCATTACTTATCTGCCTCTACTTTCACAATGTAATATTATTCAAGGTTATGAAAGCATTTTCAATGATTGATATTATAACAAATACTTCCTATACGGTAAAGACATCTTTTTCAGAATAACACAAATTACATAATATTGAGCACTATCATGAATATTAGACTAACCGTAATAAACTTGTACAGTCCTATTTCCCGCATTAGCATACGCACAACAGAAAGAGCCTATACATCCTTCCAAAGTATGTATAAGCTCTAATTCATGGCTATAGAAAGTTTGTGAAGCATGCTTTCTATTGTTCCACACAATCAATTAAATTGTTCCCTATTGTCGTTACTTATTATTGATAAAACATCTTGAGCACCATCTCAGACATCTCAACCAGATTCGTGCCGCTATCCATACTTGTCTTCTGAAGATATCGATGTGCTTCCTCTTCGCTCATATTATTTCGATCCATTAATATCAACTTTGCCTTTTTTATCACTGCCTTTTCTTCTTCCGTTCGATCCTTAGGCCTTTCTTTATCCTTCTTCTTGCGCTTCTGATACTGATACGACATCATTTGAAGCGTATTGAGTAAATCATTGGTTTTGATCGGCATGGGTAAACAGACGATGTTATTCTGGCAATACTCTAATCTCTCGGGAGATGCGATCAAAAGCATTTCAAAGCCTTTCGGAAGATAATTATACAATTCACTATAGTGCATATCGGAAAAACGGTACCCACATACAACAATTCCTTCATCTAAATCATTGGCATGAGTGACAATTTGAGAGCCTAAGGTACAGGATTCACTTACATTATAACCGTTTCTAATCAATAAGTTCTTAATATTATTAGCATCTTCAATCTTTGGGAATCCTACTATTATGCTAAACACATCTGTTCACCTCCATTCTCTCTTATATTTCATACATGGAGTGACCGATTATATACGATAAAGATATTGATCTAATTCCCACTGGGTTACCTGAGTTCTATAATTCTCCCATTCAACCTTCTTTGCTTCGATATACTTCTTGCTGATATGCTCGCCTAACACGCCCTTCACAAATTCACTATTCTCAAGATCTGAGACAGCCTCGCAAAGATTGAGCGGAAGACGCCTAACACCAAGTTGTAATCTTTCCTCATCTGTCATCTCAAAAACGTTACAATCTATACTATCCGGTGGTGTCAATTTATTCTTGATTCCATCCAGTCCTGCTGCCAGACATAATGCCAAGGTCAGGTAAGGATTAGCGGCCGGATCCGGATTACGAAGTTCAAGTCTTGTTGATGTTCCTCTGTTGGCGGGTATACGAATTAATGGGCTACGATTTGATACTGACCAGGCAACATAAACCGGTGCTTCATAATTAGGAACCAGTCTCTTATAGGAATTAACTAACGGATTGGTGATTGCAGCCATACTCTCGATATGCTTCATGATACCTGCGATAAAATAATAAGCTTCCTGACTTAAACCTAATCGATCCGAAGGATCCTCAAAGATATTCCTGCCATCCTTTTTCAAAGACATATTCACATGCATACCGGAGCCATCCACCCCATACTTAGGCTTCGGCATAAAGGTTGCATGAAGGCCATGACGCTTTGCTATTGTACGGGCAACCAATTTAAATGTCATTATATTATCTGCCGTAGTTAGTGCATCATTGTACTTAATATCAATTTCATGCTGGGCAGGAGCTACCTCATGATGGGAAGCCTCAACACTTAATCCCATCTCCTCTAAGGTGAGCACCATATCTCGCCTTGCATTCTCACCAAAATCAAGTGGTCCGAGATCGAAATAGCCTGCTCGCTCGTTTGTTATTGTCGTGGGCTGGCCACTCTCCTCTACATGGAATAAGAAGAATTCAAGCTCCGGCCCTACATCAAAAATATAACCCATCGCTTCTGCTTCTTGAATCGTTTTACGCAGAATATATCTGGGATCTCCTTCAAAGGGCTCGCCATTCACTTTATATACATCACAGATTAAACGGGCAACCTTACCCTGTTGAGGTCTCCAAGGGAAGGTTACATAAGTATCCAAATCAGGATGCAGATACATATCAGATTCTTCGATACGGACAAACCCCTCAATCGAAGAACCATCAAACATACATTGATTATTAAGTGCTCTCTCCAGCTGATTTGTTGTAATTGCAACGTTCTTCAGATTACCGAACATATCAGTGAACTGAAGTCGGATAAACTCAACATCATCCTCTTCCACCATTCTAATAATATCTTCTCTTGTATATTTCTTCATTTCCACCACTCCTTGCAATTTTATAATATGATTAAAAACGAATCTATAAACCTTTCAATTCTGCCTGTAATGATTGCCGGATACTTCTAGTATTATTTCTAGTATTGTTTCTTATATTGTTTCTTATATTGTTTCTTATATTATTTCTTATATTGTTTCATATATTGTTTCTTATATTATTTCTTATATTGTTTCATATATTGTTTCTTATATTGCAACTTATGAAGAATTATGCGTCCTATTCATTTCAGAAGCTTTTATGTCATAATTCAAAAAAATCGGGCAAGGAATCCGTTACACGGAACTCCTTCGCCCATATTAACTACGATAATAACAGCAGGACTACTGCTTTGTCAACACATAATTTTTCCGGCTTTTTAACCACATATTTTATATCTAACTTGCGGGTTGAGGTAAGGTCTGCTTATTCCAAGCCTTGTTACCTACTCATACTTTTCTTATAGTATCTGCAGACTTCTGGTGAATATATTCTCAATGTCTTCCTTGGTCGGTATCACTTTCGTATTCATAATATTTTTCGCCTGGAAGGCTATTGCAGCAAAACGCTCCATCTCCTTGACTGTGATTTGCTCCCTATCACCAAGTAATCTTAAGAAAATCGCTTCAAATTCATCCATAGAAGCCACACCTGCCGCTGATAGTACTTTCTTCGCTAACTCAATATCATGTTTTGCAATAAAGCGTAGAAAGCTAGGAAGAATTAACCCATTAGCTCTACCATGATCCACATTCTTAAAATAAGTCAAGCAATAGCCCATGGAATGTACAGCCGTGGTTCCTGTATGAGCAATTACTACTCCCGCCAGCATCGAGCCATACAAAAGCTTTTCCCTGATATCCTTTGATAACTGATTCTCTGAATTTACTTTGCTCGGCGAAAGACTGCGTAAGCACTGTGTAATCCGTTCAATGCTCTCTATGGCGAGTGCATTACTCACATAGGTTGCCCGTATGGTCAGCATTCCTTCAATAGCATGCGATAACGCATCAATTGCCGTATTAATTGTTACAGTCATCGGCAGGCTTTTGGTATATCTTGCATCCAGATAGGCGATCTTCGGGAACAATAAAGGCGCTTGTATGCTTGTCTTCGTCTGCTTTATATCATTCGTCAGTATTGAATAGGGGGTTACTTCAGAACCTGTCCCTGCTGTCGTTGGGATTAACACGATTGGCAATGCCAAATTGTCATACTTACCCAAGAACAGCTCCTCCTCTTTCAAATCCTGAACTGCAAGCAATGCTATCGCTTTGGCAGCATCCATCGGAGATCCCCCGCCAATTCCTATTACAAATTCTGATTCCTTCTCTCTTGCAAACGCTGCTCCATCATACACACTGGCAATCGAAGGATTACTTCGTATCCGATCATAGATGTCATATGTAATTCCTTGATTTTGTAAAGCTAAAGTGATATCCGACAAAGCACCACAATTATTAGCAGAATTAGCTCCGGTAACAATCAACGCCTTTTTACCATATTCCTTCATTAAATCCGCATGTTTGATGATACATTCTTCTGACATGATAACTTTTGTTGGCATAAAAAAATTAATAATCATCCTCTGATTTGAATCCTCCTCACAAAAGCCAATTTCATCCAAAACTCATAAATATAATTATACCTCCATTCTTTTCTATGTCAACAGATATGTAACCTCCTGAATTTATCAAATTCAAAGAAGCAAATTACGATAATTTACCATTTTTTGAGTTGTCTTTTGTATTATTATGATATATACTAAAAATATTATAATTCTTTGGGGGTGTAGCTTTGCATATCGATTCTATTGCAAAAGGTGGCTTGATTGAGGTTGAGGTCAGATGCAATGGTAAGTCTGTTAACTTTAAAAGTGAAGTTGCACACATCATCAATAACTCTATCCTAATTGCACCCATAAAGGTAAATGAACAAACCATTGGTTTCTCGGATCAGTGTCAGATTAACTTTCTATATGTATACGAAGGAAAGCTATTCATCTGGGAGAATATCACTGTTAAGCTTGTAAAATATGACGGTGCTATCTATCATAAGATTGACATTTACGGAGATGGAAAGACCTATAATCGAAGGGATTCTTATCGTATGTATATCGGTGAAGACATGCCGGTCTATGTTAATACCGCTTCCGGTCCCACTGCACTATCCGTATTGGTAAAGGATATCAGCGAAACAGGTGTCGGCTTCATAACGAAGGACGATATTGATGTGGATCGTACCGTACGGTTTAAGCTGAAAGATAACAATACTATCCTCAGCTTGTCCGGTGTTATTGTAAGAAAGGAATTCCTTAGCAGTATTGGCTCTTTCTTGTATGGCGTTCGATTTAATGAAAAGAATGATAAGTTATCTAGATACATTGCCAAAAAGCAGGGAGAAGCTCTTCGAAAAAAGAATGTCGGTAATACACCACTCCCAAGAGAGACTGCCTCAAAATTAAAGATCACAGAAATCATAAGTAAGTAATGCACTTACATCTTTATATAAGTATAACTCATAAAATACCAAAAGGGTTTTGCAGCAGCTGCAAAACCCTTTTTTTATCGTACTAGAAACGTTCATCCTATCAAGCATTCCTGTTCATAGCTAAATGTTATATTAACTAAGAATTCAGCTTGTTGATTTCATTATCCTCATTATTCTCTACTAATGTTGTATTCTCTACATTATTCGAGTTATGATCAAAGGATACACCAAGTTTTTCGATTGTTATGAATTTTAATAAGGTATCCATGATTGTACTGCTGTTATTATTTCCACTACTATCACCTGAACCCATATTTACAACCGTCTTAGGTACAATATCAACCTTGGCATTCTTAATCGCATCCGATAATTTATCTGTAATCTCTTGAATTACTCTAAACTCAGCACCGCCATATGCCTTAACCTGAGCATCGATAGCGCGGGCTTTAGCTAAACCTACATTCGTTTCCTTGGAAGCCTCGGCTTCACCTTCTAAGGTAATCCTTGAAGAATTAGCCCTAGCAAGAGCAACGATCTGAGTTGCTTCCTGCTCTGCTTTACTCGCTAAAGCAGCACCGCTATTACGTTCGATTTCAATCTGAATCTTCGATTTAGTAAGGAAACTCTGCTGCTCTGCAACTGCCTGTGCTTCACGAAGAGATTTTTCACTTTCTGCTGCAGATTGCTGTTTCTGATAAGTTACCTTCTTCTCTTCTGCAATCTGTCTTTCACGAAGTTGAGTTAGGATGTTCTCAATCTGAATATCCGCTACCGGGGACTTAGGCGTACCAATCAGAACTTCTTCTAATTGCAGATTATACTTCTGGAATTTCAGCTTCATCTCGCCTAATGCTCTCTCACGGATCTCACTACGTTCCTGAATCAATTCAATTAATGTCTTAGTCTGAGCAACATCTTTAAAATATGCACTAACCAACGGGTCCAGGGATTGGTTAACCAACATACTGATATCTCCAAACCGTTGTATTACCCAAGGTGCCTGCTTATAATCGATATGCATAACTACCGACAACGGTAAGGAAGGCTCAAAAGCATCCTTGGTAATGATATCAACTTCTGTCAGATTCTCATCATATTTATGCGTACCGATTTCGGCCTTATTCCATTTTAATATGATATTTGTTGTAGGTACAAGAACTACTCTACCTGCATCGGTATTGAAGGCATATTTACCGGGCATTAATGGCTTCTCCAGTACTCCCTTGCAACCCTGACCTACCAGTTCGCCATGCTTATAATCACTACCGGTGGTATCCACACCCTCTTTACCAAAGAAGGATACTACAACACCGACAAAGCCGATAGGAACTACAGTCTTGGGTCTGAATTCAACAGTAGCAAACAATCGGTTAATATAATATGTACCATCAGTAAGCACTTGAATCTGCTTACCACGTCTACCACTCAGGATTAGGAACTTCTCCGGATCCTGGAAGCTTGCATGCTCTTCACCTACATAAGGAGCAATGATTTCACCGTCCTGAAGGGACGGACCATCATGTACCGTTACAATTCCCATGACATCACTTGCTTCCGGACCATGTCCCATAATGATAACAGGACTAAACGCATTACGTTCCAGCAAGGTCTTCTGCATGCTGACAAGCTCCATTCGCTCATTCTTCGAGCTGTTGAAGGCTGCCTTGATATCGGTTGGTGTAATTACCATGAATTGTGCCAGGTTAATTGCATAGGTACCTTCTCTTAAAATACCTCTCTGCGGTCCCCTCTGTCCACCGTTCTTTAAGAATCCGGTTACATCCTGGAAGTTATTCGCTTCCGGCACTACCTTACCCAGTGTCTGGATCGGAGCGAGTGGCGCACCATCACGAGCGAAGATATAGGCAATCTGACCTTGAGGGATGGTGATAAGTGGATACCGGTGGAGCTTAAACATCAGAGCGGTCTTAAAGTGAATACCTCCACGAAGTAAATGTGGAGCATAACCAGCCTCGCCATTTAAGGCGATAATTGAATCCTTTAAGGATCCCCTAAAGCTCCACCATTTTTCCACAACAGCTACCTGATCTGAGGATATAACCCGAAGTCCAAGGATTACGAAGATCAGAAGATAAAGTCCTAATAGAATTCCTACAATAATTGCTGCTAAAATAATATATTCCATAACTGTCTCACGCTTCTTTCTTTTATTTTGTTCAGAGAAAAATAGATCCCATTAACTTTCTCTCTGACAATATCTATCTATAACCCAATATACTCTACTTGCAAGAAATTACAACAACTTAGTAATTAAAAAAAGATTAAAATCGTATTAGAGTGCATTAGACGCAAAAAAACCCTAATAATCGTCCTCAGATTATTAGAGTTTTCCTATCTTGCTAATCGCTATATTATTACATTAGAGCGATAATAGCATTCCATTATTCTTCGGGTATCCATACCCGCATCTGGTTCAAGCCACGGTTTCCCCAGACATAATATGGTACTGCTGTGATGATACAGGACTTTGGCTGCGGTCTTACTCTAGTATAAAGTTCCGACCCGGACTGCAACCGATAACCTTCTGCTTCAAGAACCGTAATTCCACCGAATTGCTGCTCTGCTCTCACAGCCTTAATTACAGCATCCTTAGCTATGCGTAAGCTGTGGACCTCACCCTCGTTATCAGCCCCTTCTAAGCAGTAGATTAATGGCCCGCACTGTAGTGCAATATAACCTTCGTTATTATGCAACCGGGGACTAGAGTAGATGCGATATGGCGTAAAGTCCAGTGTAAGCTGAAGCTCATCCCCAGAGGCAAAGCTCTTGTTCACATAAGCATAACCATTCTTCGTTATGTCGGCTAACGATAATTCTTCACCGTTATAATATAGCTTCGTCTTATTCACATCACACCAACCAGGAATTCGAATAGCTATGGTAAAATTCCTAGAGGGTTCCTCCATTACCAGCTTATAGCTTATGTTCCCCCCATATGGATAATTAGTCTCTGTGATCAATTTGCATCCCTTGGATTTACTAAAGTCTGCTTCACCACCGATGTACAGATTGGAGAAGATGGTGCTGTTATTCTCAGACCAAGCATAAAGCTCCAGAGAGGAAATCATTCTAGCCACATTCGGTGGACAGCAGGCACAACTGAACCACTTGGGCCGTTCCGGAAGCACATGTCGATGAGTTACCGCTTTACCGGAGATACCCGGAGTCACCTCTAAGGGATTCACATAGAAGAAATGCTTCCCATCCTGACTCATGCCAGCTAATACGGTATTATATAATGCCCGTTCTAAGACATCCACATACTCACCCTTGGATGACAGCTCAAACATCTTCTGGGCGAAGAAAATTAATCCGACAGAGGCACAGGTCTCTGCATAGGCTGTGTCATTCGGCAAATCATAATCCTCAGTAAAGGCTTCACCGATTACAGTAGAACCAATACCTCCGGTTACATACATCCGACGTCGTGTGATACTGTTCCAGAGATTTTCACAGGTTGTCCTAAGCGCCTCATCTCCAAGCTCTCCGGCCAGATCAGCCATACCTGTATAAAGGTATACTGCTCTGACACTATGTCCCACTGCATCCTTCTGTTCACGAACCGGAGCATAATTCTGAGTATAGTTCACATCTCTCCAATCAGAGTTCCAGATGGACCACCCACGATTCTCTTGCTCCTCTTTAAAATAATTCGGCTGGGTACCACGTTCATTAACAAAATATTCGCAAAGCGTTAGATATCGTTCTTCGCCTGTGACACGATAAAGCTTCATAAGTGCCAGTTCTATCTCAGGATGTCCACAATACCCGCGGATCTTACCCTTACCAAAGCGTCGATCGATATGGTCTGCCATCCGCACTATTATCTTAAGTAAGCGGTCCTTCCCGGTTGCCTGATAGTAAGCAACCGCTGCCTCAATCATATGCCCTGCACAGTAGAGTTCATGCCCTTCTTGAAGGTCTGTCCAACGATGGGTTGGCTCTTTCAGTGTAAAGAAGGTATTCAGATAGCCATCTTCTTGCTGCGCTTTCTCGATTATTTCAATGATTGCATCAACTGTCGCTTCCAGCTTCTCATCCGAATAATTCATCAATGAAAATGCACAGGCTTCGATCCATTTCGCAACATCACTGTCTTGAAATAACATCCCCTTGAATTCCCCTTGCTTTAATCCGGCAGCAATTCGAAAATTCTCAATTGCATGAGACTGTTCTGCATCCGGAATTTGATCCTCAAGCATGGCATATTGATAGGGAAGTACTTCTTCCCTTATCAACCTACGATAAGGGGACCAGAAGCCATCTTCTATCTTGAACTTCTTAATCTCCATGGCATACGATTGTTTCATGGTTTCCTCCTTTATTTTAAGCTAAAACGGATCACATTCCAGGAACACTTGTTCAAAGTTGCTATGGCAGAGGTTTCCTTCACCTGGGTTACTCCATTCTTATGAGGCACTACATACTCCGGTGTAGTACTGGTATTCACAGCCTTCAGATCCTCATTCTCTAATACAATATGTTCCATCACGGTTGCTCCTACAAAATCACGAAGATCGATCTCAAAATCAATGGAATCCACTAAGGAACGATTCACTGCAAATACAGTGAGCTCACTCTTCTCCTCATTCCATATACCGATGGTCTCCACGAAGGGTACTTCCTTCATCTTCTGTGTGCTGTAGCTGTCACAGCTGACAACAGGAGATAACGCGATTCCCCGTCCATAATTGCTGGCATGCATAAAAGGATAATAGATTGGTTGAACCCAAGCAGGACCCCCATTCTCAGTCATAATAGGTGCAATTACATTCACCAGCTGAGCGAGACAAGCCATCTTAACTCGGTCACAGTTCTTCAATAAGGTAATCAGAAGGCATCCCACTACCAAGGCATCCTCAAAATTATAAATATCCTCTAATTGATGAGGTGCGATCTGCCATTTCTCCAATTTTTTATCTGATTCATGGCTATGGAACCATACATTCCATTCATCAAAGGATAGATTAATGGACTTATCGGAACGCTTAATTGCCTTCACATAATCACAGATTGCTGTCACAGACTTAATAAATTTATCCATGTCCAGGGAACATGCCAAGAAGGAAGGAGTATCCTCCTCTGTGTTGTTATAATAGCTATGAAGAGAAACATAATCTACGTAATTATAAGTATGTTCCAGAATCGTAGCCTCCCATTTACCAAAGGTAGGCATCCCCAAACCTGAGCTTCCGCAGGCAACCAGCTCAATCGTAGGATCTACGTCCTTCATAATCTTCGCAGTCTCACATGCAATGCGTCCGTATTCTTCAGCCGTCTTCGCACAGATCTGCCAAGGTCCGTCCATCTCATTACCTAAACACCATACCTTGATATCAAAGGGCTCTTCAAAGCCATTGGCTCTACGCAGATCACTATAATAAGTGCCTTTTGGGAAATTACAATATTCTAATAGGTTTCTTGCTTCCTCCGGTCCTCTGGTTCCGAGATTCACCGCTTGCATCACCTGACTACCAGATCGTTTTGCCCATTCCTGGAATTCGTCAATACCAACCTCATTGGTTTCGATGGTATGCCATGCAAGCTCTGCGCGTCGAGGGCGTGCGTTCTTATCACCGATACCATCCTCCCAATTATAACCTGACACAAAGTTACCACCCGGATAACGAACGATAGGAACAGAGAGCTGCTTAACGAGCTCCATAACATCCTTGCGAAAACCCATTTCATCCGCGGTCGGATGTGTCGGCTCATAGATGCCGTTATATACCGCTCTTCCCAGATGCTCTATAAAAGATCCAAAGATTCTTTCATCCACAGCACCTATGGTAAAATCTTTATTCAATGTTAGTTTTGCCTTCATATACTATCATCCCTTCTAAATTTATATGATAATTCGTGCTTTTAACTTATCATATTGACGCAGTAATCATCAATGATATATGATGTTTTCATACTGATGTATCATACTTTTTATGTTATTGGAGGTAAAATGAAGATTAATGCAATAGGTATCAATTACACTCACAGCAATCAGTTCTCCATCAATCGCCCTTACGGTTCCGGAGATTATCTATTCGTATATTTTCGAACCTCAGCTATAGTATGGCTGGACAAAAAGGAGATTACAGTTGAGAAGAATTCTGCAATAATATTTAATAAAGGAACACCGCAGACCTATAGCGCGAAGCAGGGAAGCTATGCGAATGATTTCATTCATTTTGACGCAGACAAAGACCTGGATATCCGAAGTCTGCCGTTAGATACCATAATGGCTCTTCCGTCCACGAAGCAGCTTAGTAAGATAATGAAGGAAATCTACCTGGAGTATATCTCGAAGAATCCAAACCGTTATGAATCCATGGATTTATTAATGCATTTATTATTTGTCAAGATCAATGAGGTTATTGCTTATAAACCACAGGACACCCAACTTCACGGCCACTATGATGCATTATTGAATCTGCGATCCATGATTTATCGTCATCCGGAGGAACGGTGGACGATAGAGGGCCTCTCCCATCAGGTGAACATAAGTCCCTCCCATTTTCAAAGGTTATACCGGCAGACCTTTGGCACATCCTGTATTGCTGATGTTATCTGCTGTAAGCTACAGTTTGCGAAGACCTCCTTAACAGCAACCAGCGATACCATTCGTGATATCGCTGCTCAATGTGGTTATGAAAACGAAGAACATTTTATGCGCCAGTTCAAGAAGGAGGTCGGTATGACTCCCACCGAATATAGGCTAAGTATGAATAATATGAATTAATAAAATGCATCAATTCACATTTTGTGCTGCATCAAAGACGCAGAATGGTTAGCACTTAGGACAGCTTATCTGTATCTGCGTCAATTACAGTACAATTATAGTCTTGCCCCTTACCTTTTCTTCGGAAGAAAGTATCAATAATAAAGATACCGAGGGCGATGGAGCCGGCAATCTGTAAGGTTTCGAAGAAATAAAAGGAGGTCCGCTCCACATTACCCTCGACGATACCTGTAACGATCTGATACATTCCTGCTCCGGGTACAAAGGGAATTACTCCGGGTATCAAAAACATCGTTACCGGTGTCTTATATATTCTGGCAAGGATATGGGATGCCAACGCCACGAGAAGAGTAGCTGTTAACGTAGAGAGAACCTTATCATCAAGTATCTCCTGACTGATCAGATAGATGAACCAGCCCAAACTACCGGTCATACCGGAGTGAATAATATACTTCTTAGGCAGGTAAAATAGAATCGAAAATGCTGCCGTTGCGATAAATGCACTTATTATTTGTAATAGCATAATCAAATCATCCTTCCTACAAAATTAAAAAATCCTATTCCAAGGCCCACGCCTACTGCAATTCCCAGAGAAATCACAAAGGCTTCCACTGCTCTGGCGGTTCCTGAATTATAATCCCCCTGCAAAGTGTCTCGAATTGCATTCGTAATCGGGATTCCGGGCACAAATGGCATAATGGATCCTATGATAATCAGGTTCCGGTTAATCCCCGTAATATATTTCGCAAAGATCATAGTGATAAAGGCAAGCACAAAGCATTTTAGCATATCTATGATAAATGCACTGCCAATACGATTATCTACCAGTCTTCCAATGATAACAATAAAAAGGCCATTCACTCCTGCAAGAATACAATCCAGCCAGGTTCCACCAAAGATACCAACAAAGCCACCCATGGATACTACAGTCGCAATTGCTAAGACCATATTGGAATAAGCCTTATGATTCCTTATCTCCTCAAGCTTTACACATGCTTCCTCTACACTGATGATACCCTCACATATATTTCTGGATATCTGGTTCACGTCATTAATTCTACTCAGATTATTGGACCGATTAATAATTCTCTTCACTCCGGTAATCGGTTCAATGGAAGGATCAGACAGAGTTGCCACAATACCGGTAGTCGTAGCATAGATCTCCACCGAAGCCAGGTTGGACGTCTTTAAGATACGTATCATTGTGTCCTCCACGCGATACGTTTCCGCTCCACTCTGAGCCATAATCTCACCGGCAAGCATAGCCGTTTTAAATAATGCTTTGTAATTCATTCTGCGTATTCTCCCACCCTAATTCTTACATCATCATTTCTTATCTATTTTACCATAAAACTATCCATGCATCACGATTTATTTTTCTTTTCATTTGGTCAAATATCATGTATTATCATCATAGGCTGCTTTCGTAGCTCCTGTATTAAAAACCAACCCTAATGCTTTTTATTTATAACATTCATGATGAGGAGACCTACCTATGAAAAAGCTGACTATGAACAAGACCGGCCTCAATCTTTTTATGATTAATGCCTTTATCTATATCTCCTTTTCACTATATGCGCCTTTCCTAAGCTCTTATTTTACCAAGGCAGGAATCAGTGCAGTAGAAATCGGAATCTTACTAACCATCGGTCCGGTAGCATCCATACTGATTCAACCCATTTGGGCTATTATCAGTGATCGAACCGGTAGACGTAAGGATGTATTATCCCTCGTAGTGCTAGGCAGTGCCTTGTCGATCTTCAGTTATTATATCGGGCAGACCTTTGTCTCCTTCTTAATCGCATCGATCTTAGTTGCTATCTTTAGTACTTCAATCGTACCTCTGAGTGATGCCATTATTCTAAGAAGCGCTCACAAAAACCAATTGGATTTTTCTAAGATCAGAATGGGTGGCACCATAGGTTATGCTATCTTCGTAATCTTTTCCGGTATGATAATCAAGCAAAATTCTGACCTAGCCTATGTCATGGGCTTTTTCGGTTTTATATTTTTATTCGTCCTAGTTCGCCGTCTACCTAAGGATGAGTTAGCGGAAGCTACTTCTGTATTAGAGAAGCATCCAATAACCGGTGATAGGAATAGTAAACGTTCCTTGCTTCATATCTTTGAATCAAAACAAATTTATTTCTTACTGGCCTTTGCATTGATCAGTCAGGTGGGATTAAGCTTCAACTTCAGCTTCCTCGGAGTCTATATGCTTGATATGGGTTTAACGGAAGGTACCATGGGTTTTACTAGCAGTATAGCCGCACTCAGCGAATTACCGGTACTGTTCCTTATGAACCGCGTTCTAAAGAAAATCAGTCCAACAAAAATCACTATCATCGCATGTCTTATGCTAGGTCTTCGAATGATTACCTTAACCGGTGAAAGTCTATTCTTTGTTATTCTATCCCAGGCGTTGCATGGTATTTCCTTTATGACAATCTATTTTAGCTGTGCTGTATTCATTAGTCAGAATGTAAAGCCTGAAAATCAATCAAAAGGCCAAAGCATCCTTGCCCTAATTCAGACAGGAATAGGTAGTATCATCGGGAATATTCTAGGTGGATACCTTGTCGATTCCTATGGGCTGAGATCTGCATATATAACAATGACAATCCTAGTCGTAACGATAGCAGGACTCATCGCCCTGCTACAGTCTATTTATCAGAGAAAGCAAAAACTTGTTATGGACCCTTCACAATAGAAAATGAATACATATCTTATACGATATCATATATTATTTCTCATCCACCAATACCGGAGTTACCCCGGTTTCATATCGAAAGCTTTCTGTAATACGTATCATTTCTTGAATCGTTAAGGTTTCATGAAGGATACGTATTTTTTCACTCCTACTTTCAGTTCCGTAAGTCAAGGTAATATATCTATCACTTAGCTCAACTGACTTCAGTGTCACACCATCCAAATTGAATTTCACAATCTTTGAATCAACCAAGATACCAAAGCAAGATACAAAAACCTCTATGTCCGGTCGAAGCTTCTTGTTCAACCGGAAAGCGCAATTTTTTTCATCTATGATCTGAGCTTGGCGTATATGCATGATGCGATTCTCAATGATCAGTTTAGCCGTCATTATCTTTTTATAGGAAAGAGTAATCATTAACAATAAAGTACACATTAAGACAAGAATAATAACTATGAAGACATTAGTGATAACCCTCTCTCCATAAAAAATATATGCTATTATTAACAATAAAACGCAAATTACAATTGCAATCAGAAAAATCTTTATTCTTCTCTTAAGAGCAATCAACAATGTCACCCCATTCATATAATTTCCTAGTTCTGCCATACTCCTCATCCTCCACACTAACCTAGGTTATGTATCTTTGATTCAGCCCTTTTCCGTTCCTATTATCACAATCAGTCTATCCGAAAATCTTAAACTATGCGTCACCCAAAATGGGTGATTCATGAAAAATCCCCTACTTAAGGATCAATATAAATGATTTTTCCTCAAGTAAAGGATTGTTAATTCTTGATTTAATTTATGATGTTTTATTTGTATTCCATTGCTAACGTATGATTCTCCATAAGAATATTAATTAATTCCGTCTTATTTTTAATCTGAAGCTTCGAGTAGATGTTCTTGATATGAGTTTTAATTGTGTTTTCGCTAAGAAACAGTTCAGCTGCTACCATTTTATAAGTACGCCCCTGCATTAGCAGTGCGGCGATTTCACTTTCTCTCTCTGTCAGGTGTTCTATTAAAGTCACCTCTTTGATCAGGTTCGTCTGCTCCATAGGAGGTAGCTCTGCAAAACGGTTTAAATAGATATGGTTCTTAAGAATACCGGATAACTCACTATGTAACGGTGGCATAAGTATCAGAACGATGAATACAACAGCAAGTGCAATCGTAGCTGAGTAGCTACTGTCATACTGCATCTTGAATACAAAATTGCCGATGATGCCTCCTACCAATAGTCCTATCACATTAAAGAAAGTACCACCGCCAAGAATTCTAACGGGATGATCTGTAAGATCCAGCATCTCACCGATAATACTCCACCAGAACAAATCAAATATTCCCTTGGCAACGAGCGTAATTGTACAGATTAATATAAAACTGAACATGGAACGGTCAAGGCTCATATATCCTATAAATGCAAAACCTGTCATAGCAATTGCCAAGTACAGCAAATAATTTCGATTAAATCTGCGGGGAAGGTTACGAATAGCTATTAGGGATACTATATACGGTACGGACCAGTAAAAGTTCACAAATACACCCAGATGATAAAAAGAGGGTAACAGAACCTGATATGCCAGTCCAATATTAATCGATACTATGAAAACTCCTCCGGTAATCTTCTAACAAAATATAAAGCAATCAGTGGAATAATAATTGCAAATAGCAAGCCTGCAACATATGTGCCAAATACAACGATAAGACCAATAGCAATCATGAGAAAATTATTATAAATCAGGACATCAGCCGCAGTTCTCATTCTATCATTCGATGGGGTGAAGTTGATATAATATAAGCTCCAACCGGCAAAGCTGATCCCGGCAAAAAACATGGCTAATATCAATAACACATACCATAATACACCTGGCCGGAAAAAGAATATCGTACTAGCTCCAATACACAATAGCGCAGTTAACGTAAAAAACATCTTAGCAATTCGACCATTCTTCACGAAAAAATCACTAATTATAGTTCCGGCAGAATAGGCTATGATACCTGTATACACCAACCAACGGACGCTTATCTTATAATGCCATGAAGCTGCATAAAGAATCTGTCCTTCAAAAGGAAAAGCCAATACCCAGGATAAAAGCAACGCCATTATAATAATTGATTTGGTACGATTGTTCATTCTCATCTTTTGCACTTCTTCTACTCCCTGTATAAATTTATAACAAATCTATTATAGTATCGGAGATAAATTTATGCAATAAGATAAGAATTACTACCATTATTTCTTTTCTAAAATTTTATCAATATTCTCTAGGGTGACTTTAATATGCGGCTTACGGATATATTTATCATCACTTAATTCAATGGTTTCAGGAAGTTCCTTATGAAATACGACAGAATAAGCAAGTTCAATAATTCCCTCTGCTTGACCCATCCCATCATTAAGTACCGTACCTATCATATCTCCATTCTTTACTGCTTCAAGTCCAACCTCTGTACCATCAATTCCAACAACAACCGGTTTGTAAGCGATATTTTCTTTCTTCATAGCATCTATGGCACCAAGGGCCATATCATCATTGTTTGCGATAATGATCTCTATCTCATCATCATAGGTCTTCAACCATTGCGACATTCTGGTTTCACCTTGAGCCCTGTTCCAATTTGCAATCTCATCTCCCAGCTTCTCAACACTGATACCTGCTTCCGTTATCGTCTTTATTACATATTCCGTACGTATGGAGGAATCCTGATGCCCGGCTTCTCCTTCCAGAATCACATATTGTAAAACACCATCACCATTCTTATCAATCTGATTAAAGTTCTTCTCACAAGCCTCGGCGACAATCTGTCCCTGCATAATCCCTGATTCAAGAGCTACTGCCCCGACATAGAAAAGTTGATCCCAACGCTCCAAATCCTTCTCTACAAGCTCCCGATTGAAGAATATTACCGGGATATCCGCACTCATCGCCATATCTATGGCCGTCGATGCATCGGTCCGATCAACCAGGTTAATACATAGGATGTCATACCCCTTGTTAATGAATTCTTCTACCTGGTAGTTTTGTGAGACCTGGCTTCCACCTGCATTGACAATATCCAGAGTAATGGTTATTCCCTTCTCCTGCTCCATTCTTTTTGTTTCTTCCTTTAGATTGTCTACAAGACTGGAGATAAAGGTGTCATATTGATTATAGATACTTATCCCCACCTTCATCGAGGTGCGCTCATTCTCCTTAGTGTTATCTCTTCCTTGAAGCGAACTTATGTAGTTCACGATAAGGATACAGATAATAATGAAGGTAATCACTACTGGTAATATTATTCTCTTTGAAGTCATACTTCTCTCGCCTCCCTATTGAACAATCGGAAATACTAATCTTTGGTTCTTAGGTAAATACATGGTAGCTTTATTCACGGTACGGAATTCAATATCAATATCCGGCTCTTTCACTTCGCGATTAATATCATTCATAATCTCTTGAACACTCAGATATCCCATATTAAATTCATTCTGAAATACGATGGAATCGATTAAACCGTAATCCAAATAATGTACAATCTTATTCGTACTACCGATTCCATAGATATCAATATCGCTTTCTACAGCCCCCACTGCATCAATTACAACTTCAAGGCTATTATCATCAAGGGCAATAATCACATCCGCCGGATCTTCCTTTAATTTCGTCTGTAGAAATACTGCGGGGTCCGTATCTTCTTCACTCATCTCCCAAGGCTTAATGGCGTATTCCGTATATTGGAGGCTATCCATGAGACCATCATAGCGTTCTGAGACACTATTACGTTGCAGATTGTCAACAAACACAGCAACTGTTTTATTCTCTTCACTGCTCAGGTATACGGATCTTCCAATATTAAGTCCCATACTATAATTATCTGCGGAGATATAGGTTAGCCTCTCCGTATTCTTAATACTTGTTTCGACTAGGACAATTGGTATCGAGGAAGCTTGATCATGAACAATGGCTGACAGTTTGTTGCTGTCCGCTGCTGCTAATATAATCCCCTCCGCACCATTGGCAAGTTCTCGCTCGATCAGCTCACTCTGCTCTGTAGCACCCTTCTCTTCGGTGGTTATGACGAAATTAATCTCAGCATCAAAATCCAAAGCCCCTTGATCCAGCCCTTGTTTCATTGTTGACCATCGGTCACTGTTACCCGTCCCGTAGACAATCACAGATATTTTGGTCAAGTCGTCTTTTTGATTGGTGTCTGTTACATAATAATAGCTGCTGACCACTAAAACTCCCATGAGGACAGTAATTAACGCAATCGCAAATATTATTTTAAGATTATTTCTCATAAAACCACCTCCTAACTAGCTATTTTTACATACCAAAGTGAAAGAGTTATCTTTCACTTTCGTAGGGTACCTTAGGCAGATGAATGTGAATCGTAGTTCCTTCATCCAATACACTCTCGATTTCTAGACCGTATTCCTTACCAAAGTACAATTGGATTCGTTGGTGAACATTACTGAGTCCTATTCCGGAGCCCTTCTTATGTTCCCTCTTCTCGTCCGTTAAGATATAATCCAAGGACTCCTCCGGCATTCCAAGTCCATTATCTGTCACATCGATATAGACGTCGTTATCCTTAAGATATCCTCTTACCTTAATCTCTCCCTCACCATCCATGTATTCAACCCCGTGATAGATAGCATTCTCTAATAAAGGCTGAACAATCAGCTTAATGGTACAATATTCATTAATCTCCGGGTCAATATCAATATCAATCTGAAAACGGTTCTTATATCTGATCTTCTGTATAAACAGATAATTCTGGGCATGCTCAATCTCTTCTCGGATGGTAATGATATTTTTACCCTTACTTAAACTGATACGGAACAGATTCGCCAGGGCTGTAACCATGAAGATTGCTTCTTGGTATCGCTCACTCTCCACCATCCATACGATGGAATCCAGAGTATTATATAAGAAATGTGGATTAATCTGTGCCTGGAGTGCATCAAATTCACTTTTCCGCTTCTGCTCCTGCTCTATTACGATCTCATCCATTAGCTCATGGAGCTGCTTCACCATGGAGGTGATCGTTCTACCCAAATGTCTGATTTCATAGGAGCCGCCAACGTATATGTTCAGATCCAGCTTGCCATACTCCAGATCCTTAACCGAATCGTCCAGTTTCTTAATCGGATTACCGATCAGATAGGACACAAATTGGTTCGCGAAGAATATCAGGGAGATGGTTAATGCCAGAATAATTCCGGTAAAAAACTGCATCTGGTTATAACTCATGAAGAATTCATTGGTCGGAGTGACATTAATGATCTTCCAGCCGGTATAGCCGACGGTCGATACGGTAACCATACGTTCTTTTCCCGCGAAGGTTTCCTCATGAGTACCATCTGAGTAGGCTGCAGCTCGCTTATTATTCTCATGCAACAAACTGGAATTAATCAGATTCTGCTTAGGGTGGTAGATAATCTCTCCATTGCCATCGGTTAGATAGACATAACCACTGCTGTTCTTGTTCATCTTCGTAAATATCTGTTCAATACCGCTATAATTCATATCAACCAGAAGGATACCACGGCTGATATTACCATTCCTAGTTAACTCTACCACACGGCTTAGTGAGATTACCCAGTGATAATTAAAACTACTGTCATTGAAGAGATTTTGGACATGAGGTGTAGAAAAATGCAGATTCTCTATCTCCTGATTAGCGTTATAGAACCAACTTTGATTCGTAGCATTCAGTCCGGCTTTCAGATTATTGATCGGCGTCGCAGCAATCAGAGCCCCATCTCCCTGGAAGCAGACAATACTAACAAGATTGTCCTTATTCGCTTCATAGAGAAGACTCATCTCTTCTTCCAACGTATCCTTTGCTAAATCAGTCTTCTTAATCACGGTATAATACATGGAGTTGGAGATTCTCATCATATTACGCAGATAGTCATTCAGATTCATATTGATCTGGTCAATGAGCTGTTCTTTGCTCTCAATCGTCAGCTCCTTCGTAGAGGAAGCATAACGCGAATAAACCATATAGCCACTGAATGTCATTCCCAAAAGTGCTACGATAGAAAAGGAAATGGATAAAGTGAACTGTATGGTTCTATGTTTGGAATAATGTGCGATTTTCATTAAAAACTCTTTTATCCTGTTCTTCATGAAAAATGCCTTTCTAGTGTATCACACTATTTATTCTTTCTGTAATTAGAAGGCGATACCCCATAATGTTTTTTAAACACATAGCTGAAATAATTCGGCTCCGTATAGCCTATCATATTCGAGATATTA
>JAQZBA010000307.1 GCA_029239365.1 Herbinix sp.
TTTTTATCCTGGGTCTAGTATTGGGAGTAACACCGAATAACGCCATGGCATATTTACTTAGCCTCGATTTTCCTTCTGTAATGGAAGGACAAGTTTGGCGATTAATCACTTGGATTATCCCAATCAATTCTATGAATGGTATTTTATTATTAGCGATATCAGTCTATGTTTATTATATTATTGGCAATGCGTTAGAAAATGCATGGGGAGCTTTCCGATTTAATTTATATTTTTTCACGGGAATTCTATTTAATATAGTATCCTCCCTGCTTACTTATATGATTACAGGAATGAGTGTTTCACCGGATTTAAGCTTTATCTGCGGAACAATGTTCTTTGCTTTTGCTGCAACTTATCCGAACATGCAGTTTAGATTGTATTTTTTAATTCCGATCAAAGCAAAGTATCTTGCCTGGTTTCAGGGAGCGATCTATATCTATACGGTGTTTACGTACATTGTGAGGGGTGATTTTCTGCTTGTTATTCCTTTGGTTGTATCTTTTGCGAACTTTTTTATCTTTTTCTTCGCAACCAGGAATTATCAGAAAATCTCACCGAGTGAGTATAAACGCAAGGCTAATTATCGTAGGCAGATGGACGAAGGTAAAAAGGGTAGTAATGTCACAGACTTTCGAGGTAAGAACGTAATAACAAGACATAAATGTGCTGTATGCGGTAGAACGGAATTAGACAATGACCAATTAGAATTCCGCTTCTGCTCCAAGTGCGATGGTAGTTATGAATATTGTATGGACCATCTCTTCACACATGAGCATGTGAACAAATAATTACTCTACGATGAGAGCTAATTGTCTTGAAAATACAAGCAAATAATTTAGAACGAACCGATTGAAAGTGCTTATTATGCTTATAATAAGCACTTCTTACTACCAAAAGCTCAGTGAATCCCCAATTCACTAGTAATAAATAAACTAACGAAATGATAGGAACAGGACGGTAAATTAATATGAACAAAAAGATAAGAAATTTAAGTCAGGAGATTCGCAGTGGAAAACAGCTTCAGGAGAATATTCCTCAGCTTTTTACTTATACGGCAGATCATTATCAGACTTTTGCAAGCGTTAGATTGGTACTGCATTATTACGCTTTTTATGAGTCGTATCTGGATGAAGAGAATACTTGGTCTGAAGAAGCAAAAGCAACGATAGACAGACTGAATGATATCATTAAGGACCATATTCTTGTGAGCTGCAGTGGAGTAGATAGGGAGAAAGCTATCCATGCGGTTGATTCCATCCGTAAGGATATTAATAAGAGAATGAATATGTTAGCTGCCTACACGGATAGCTTCCAGATCTATGAGTATGTCTTAAACCGTCTGGAATATCGTTTCAGAGGAGAACTTGAGTCTATAGAGGATGAGGAGCTTGCAAAGGAGATTCTTCGTTATATCTTTGCTGAAGAGGACAACTTTGTAATCAATGAAAGAATAAGAGAGATCATCGGTCAATTGCCGGTACGTATAACCAGACAGAAATATTTTGATCTATTACTGGATAGCCTTAATTCCTACCTAGGTGCAGATGAATCGACATTACAGACCTATCTTTATATGCTTCGTACCTCTGCAATGATCTACCATGAAGAAGGTATGGAGACTTGTTATCCGGAATTGGCTAAGAGAATGGATTTGTTGTCAGCAGTGGATTATAAGAACATAACCAAGGACACCTATGATAAGTGTGTAGGTACCCTTCGTGTTACAACTCTGATGCTTGAGACCGAGACAACGGTGTATCTTGCACTTCAGGAGATTGCGAACGAAGTATATGCGATGCTTCTGTGTGCACCCTATGCAGGGATGGTAGAAAATGAGTATGAAGTAGCAGCTACGACTGCGATGAAAATACTGGGGGAGATTAATCATAGCTTCCTACTGCCGGCGAAAACAGAACTCTCTGATGAATTTCTGGATCAGTTTACAGAGATGGAAGGCGTTCAGGAGGAATTATCCTATGACCTTACTTTGCTTGAGGATGCGATATACGAAGTTGAGCATTCTTATAGAGATTTAGCTACAAGCATGATGCAAGATCAGCTGCTTCAGATCCTGTTGCGTGCAGGTAAGCTCTTATCCAATAGTCTATTCATTGACCTGGATGAGGAAGTAAAGGATATAACTGTTGATGAGGAGCTACTAGAGAAAGAGACGAAAGTATTGCTGAAAGAGCTGGGAGAAATGTTTGCCAACCAGGATAAGATAATCACCCGCGCAATCATCGCTAATACACTAAATAAGATGCCGGTATTCTTTAAAGATCATAAAGAAGTAATGGATTATGTACTCTATAGCATTGAGCGATGTTCTGATGAGGCTGAGAAGGTGGCTTGTGCAGAGATAATTAATGCGATAATGTCAGAATAGTATTGTATTATTGTTGGTAATATGTGGTATACTTAACATAATCGGAACATGATTATTCTAATCGATCAATTGAAAAAAGGTAAGGGGTTTTATGATTTTATGGAATTCACGACTTATTGTCGGCGATAAAATGAATACAAAGAAAGATAAGGTCATCGCTTCCATAAATAAGAAGGAAGCTACCTTTGGTGTATACTGTATTGCATTTGCTTCACATCCGAGCAATCTGTTTGATATTTATGAGGCAAATGAACTGTTGTTTCCACATTATCAGCGCTCTGAGATAAAAATCATAGGATTAGCTAGTGGTAAGCAGGAAGCTGTGGACTTGGTTCATGACATGCTGATGGAAGTTTATCATAAGACAGGTGAATTTAATGTCCGTACTTATTTTACATAAGAAAGAACAGGATTGGTAAGAATGGACAAGGTAAGGATAGCTTAACGAATAACGTAACCAGGATGCAAAGCTAAAAACTGCTTCAGAGAGGGAGCTTTAGCTAATATGATGACGGGCGGTTGAGTAGATAAGAATGCTTTATATAATTTTGTTACTACTTAAAATAATAGGGATACTCTTGCTTTCCGTACTAGGGCTAATCTTGTTGCTTTTATTGACGATATTATTGGTTCCAATAAGGTATCGGGTAGCAATTGAGCATGGAGAGAACTTATTCTATCTTAAGGGCAGAGTAAATTGGCTGATGCATCTATTGCATGTAAGCATTTCACATATCGATGGTCTATTGCATATCAGAGCAAGGTTATTTGGATATGTTGTTTATGATAATCTTACACCGAAGAAACCGAAAAAGCCTAAGGCAGAAAAGAAAAAAATCGTAAAGAAAAAAACAATTAAGAGAAAAGAAACTAAGACAAAAGAAACTGAGACAAAAGAAACTAAGACAAAAGAAACCAAGAGAATAGAAACTAATAGTAAAGATAATAAGAGTAACGAAGTTAATAGTAAAGAAACTAATAGTAAAGAAACTAATAGTAAAGAGCCTATAAATATGCAGGCTTCGAAGAAAACTATAGATACAGCTCCAACGGAGCATCTTGGTAAACCTGCCGATGAGAACCCAATTAGTAGGGAAGCAATACCGATGAGTAAAGCAATGGAGCAAGTCGAGTCCTTAGATGCATCCCGGGATACCAAAAAGGCAACAATATTCCTTGAGGATGTGATAACAGAGGAGCAGGAGAACCGGAAGTCATTTTTTAAGAAGGTGTTAGAGCGTATCCATGGGATTAGAGATAAAACTATTACCGCTTTCAAGGAATGGAAAGTAAAGCTAAGCCGCATATTTTCTACCATAGCTACTTTTAAATTCAAATTTGATCTGATATTAAGCTTTTTAAGAGATGAGATGAATAAGGATGGAATGCGTGTAACCTTTACAAGCTTAAAGAGGATGGTAAAACATATTCTTCCGACAACACTCAGGTCTAAGCTTATCTTTGGAACCGGAGACCCTTGTTCCACGGGACAAGCACTTGGCGCTATGAGCATACTTTATAGTTTTTATGGTGACAAGATCCAGATTACACCGGATTTTTTTAAGAATAGATTGGAAGGGAATCATTTTGCTAAGGGAAGAATAAGATTAGGTACAATTCTAATAATAGTAGTAAAGCTTATGTTTGATAGAAAATTTAAACAATTGAAAAATAATTTTATGATTTTAAAGGAGGCGTTATAAATGGCAGAGAACAATTTCAATTCAACTGTGGAATCCTTATTTCGAGGAATGGATAGCTTTTTAACAACTAAGACTGTTGTAGGGGATGCCGTGAAATTTGACGACGGAACCATTATTTTACCTTTAGTAGAAGTAAGTTTTGGTGTGGCGGCAGGAGCCTTCGCCGGTGATGCTAAGAACAATGCCGGAGGTGGTATGGGTGGTAAGATTAGTCCCAGCTCACTGTTAGTGATTCAGAATGGTTCCTCTAAGGTGGTAAATATTAAGGATCAGGATAGTGTTACTAAGATTATTGATATGGTGCCGGATCTGATTAATAAATTCAGCAAGGGCAGTAAGAAGAAGGATGAGATGGATGAGAAGGTGGAAGAAGTTCTGAAGAGTCAAGCAGATGCCACAATGCATGAGTAGCTTCACGCAGCCTTTGTTTTCCTGAGTTCTTTGAAGGCGATCAGCTTTCTGGAACTCTTCGACAATATCCTTTCCTACTCATGAAAGTTTTGCTTGCAATATATTTCATATTCTGATAGAATTAATTTGTTTGTAGGGCCAATTGGGTCTATAATTAAACCTAAGGAGGTGCTTTCGGTGGCTAAATGTTCAATATGTGATAAAGGTGCTCACTTTGGAATCGCTGTGAGTCATTCTCATAGAAGATCTAATAAGATGTGGAAATCTAATGTGAAATCTGTTAAGGTTAGTGTTAACGGTGCAGCAAGAAAAATGTATGTT
>JAQZBA010000308.1 GCA_029239365.1 Herbinix sp.
TATATGGCTTTGCATTTGAATTATGACAAAATTGTAATATTACAGTCACCAAATAGTAATTATGGGCAGATAAACTGATACCATAGCAGGTTTGCATCAATGCAGGTGCCAAACAATGAGGGGAATGAAGATAGAGATGCAAACCTGCAAATAGGAACATAAATCACATGATATTATAACGGAGGTTATACAATATGGAAATAGTAAGAGTCGAGCATCTGTCCAAGCAGTATGGTAGCGGTGAAACAGCAGTAAAGGCTTTGGATGATATTAATTTTACGGTAGAAAAAGGCGAATTTGTAGCTATCATAGGTCCTTCCGGATCCGGTAAATCCACCCTGCTTCATATGTTGGGCGGTGTTGACAGACCGAGCAGTGGTAAGGTTTTGATTGATAATACCGATATCTATGACTTAAATGAATCTCAGCTTGCAATATTTCGACGCAGGCAGATTGGTCTGGTCTATCAGTTTTATAATCTGATTCCCGTACTTAGTGTGGAAGAGAATATAACCCTTCCGCTTCTACTCGATGGGCAGAAAATAGATGAGAAGCAGCTAGGGGATATTGTGAAGACCTTGGATTTAGAAAGTCGGCTTAATCATTTACCGAATCAGTTATCCGGAGGTCAGCAGCAGAGAGTATCCATCGGCAGAGCGTTGATCAATAATCCGGCCATTATGCTGGCCGATGAACCCACCGGTAATTTAGACAGTAAAAACAGCAGTGAGATAATCGAACTGTTAAAAATGTTTAACAAAACCTTCAAGCAGACACTTCTTGTCATTACGCATGATGAGAGAATTGCTCTGCAGGCAGATCGGATCATTGCTATTGAGGACGGCCGAATAACAAAAAATGAGGTGATTCGTCCATGAATATCGTAAATAAACTAACGCTCCGACAGCTGCTGCTCAATAAGAAACGGACGCTGGTTACCATAATTGGAACCATTATTTCTGCTGCTATGATCACAGCAGTTGCTACACTGGGCCTTTCCTTCCTTGGTTTGATGCAGAGGGAGGTTATTTTACAAGAGGGGGAGTGGCACTTACAATATAAGAATGTAAACAAAGAGCAGTTCGAAGCAATCAAAGCAGATAAGGAAACGAAGACAGCTATCTTGACCAGGGATCTTGGATATGCTTATTTGGAGAATAGTAAAAATAATAACAAGCCTTATCTGTATGTGAAGGAATACAGCAGTGCCGGTTTTCGTAATTTTCCAATCGAATTAAAGGAAGGCAGATTGCCGGAGAGCTCTAATGAACTAGTAATCTCGGAAGCCATTGCCTCGAATGCAGGCGTTGAATATAAGATTGGAGATACCCTGGAGCTTACCGTAGGACAGAGATTTACAAAAGAAGATATAGAAGACAAATTGCCGATGGCGCAGAGTTATTCCCTGATATGGGACGGGGATGAGATCGGTGAGTACCTGACGCAGGATTTGAATAAAACTTATACAATTGTCGGCGTCATTAAACGGCCGGACTGGGAATATACCTGGGCTCCTGGATATACCGTATTATCCTTTATTGATGAAGCTGCGCTGACGAAAGAAGAAACCTTCCATGTATCCGTCGTTGCAAAGCATATTAACAATAAAATGTTTCGACATGCAGAGCAGTTAGCCGAGAATATTGGAATAGATGGGATAGAATTTAATAATAGCTTGCTCCGTTATTATGGTGTGATTAAGGACGATGGGCTCCGCAGTATGCTGTTTACCTTGTGTGGAATTATTATGGTGATCATCATGATCGGTTCGGTATCCTTAATCTATAATGCATTTGCGATATCCGTATCGGAACGCTCCAGATATCTTGGCATGCTGTCCAGCGTGGGTGCCACCAAGAGACAGAAACGAAATTCAGTTTTCTTTGAAGGAGCTGTGATTGGGGCAATCAGTATTCCTCTTGGCATTATTGCCGGTCATATCGGACTTGGTATTACGTTTTTATGTATTAATCCGATTATTAAAAATGCACTTGATGCACAGGAAGGCTTCCGACTGGAGTTTTATCCTTCCTCTGTCCTTGTTGCATTCCTTGTTTCAAGTCTTACCATTCTGATTTCAACCTATATACCGGCAAGACGTGCTTCCAATGTATCAGCAATAGATGCTATCCGCCAGACAACCGATGTAAAGGTAACAAGAAGGCAGATTAAGACATCAAAGCTTACGAGAAAGATATTCGGAATCGAAGGAGAGCTGGGTTTAAAGAATCTGAAACGAAATAAAGGGAGATATAAGGCAACCGTATTTTCGCTCATCATTAGTATGGTATTATTCCTCATGGTATCCTCCTTCACAGATCAGTTGAGAAAATCCATCGAGCTAACTCAGGACGGAATTAACTTTGATATCAAGGCTACAATACCCAGTGAAGATTCAGAACAGGAACAAATGATTATTGATAAGATTACCGCCTTGGAAAATATTGAGAATGCTACTAAAATAAAAACATTAGATGCGAACACATGGATTCCGGAAGCTTCCATTGCGGACTATCTGAAGGAATATAAGGAGGAGGTACTGGTAGATGGTAAATATCCTTATTATATAACACTGAATATACTGGACGAGGTATCCCTACAGAAATTTACCAAGGAGCTCGGGATCGATTATCAGGATTTTGCAAAATCCGAACAGCCAAAGGCAATCGTGATTGATACGATTCAGTATAAGGATTATGCTACAGATAAATATGTTGAGACAAAGGCTGTAAAGACCAAAATAGGAAGTAAGCTGGATTTATCCGTCTATAATGAAGTTACCGGAGAAGAGGATGCCCTGCAATCAATTGAGATTGCCGCTCTTACCGGCAAAATGCCGACAGGAATCATGTCATCCGGCAAGAATGCAGGTTTTCATTTGATTTTATCAGAGGATGCATTTCAAAAGCTTATAAAAGGCAAGGAAGGGCTGGTTTCTAAATGGACACAGACCTTAGTCTACTTTGACAGCGGTAACCCACTGCGTCTTCAGGAGGATATGGAGAAAATTCAGAATTCCGTGGGAGCAAGTAACCTGAATATCAATAATGTTTATCTTTACCGGCAAAGAGAGGAGCAGATGCTGCTTCTGATGTCCGTATTCACCTATGCATTTATCATTCTCATAACTGCTATCTGTGTCGCTAACATTATCAATACCATCTCTACCAGCATTGCACTTCGTAAAAGGGAGTTCGCTATGCTGAAATCAATTGGAATAACACCGAAGGGCTTTAATCGAATGCTCAACTATGAAAGTATATTCTATGGATTGAAATCCCTGCTGTATGGTCTGCCAATTAGCTTTCTGGTAATCTGCCTCATGTACCGGGTATTGGCAAACAGCTTTGAGTATGCCTTAACCATTCCGGTTCACAGCTTGATTATTGTAGTAGTTGCGGTATTTATAATCGTTGGAACAGCAATGCTGTATTCCAGCAATAAAGTGAAAAAGGAAAATATTATCGATGCCTTAAAGCAAGAGATTATTTAATTATGATAAATTAATAGATAGCCTTTATTAAAAAGTGCTGTCGCACTAGCAATTAATTTTCTGCTGGTGCAACAGCACTTT
This sequence comes from Herbinix sp., assembly GCA_029239365.1. Taxonomy (GTDB): domain Bacteria; phylum Bacillota; class Clostridia; order Lachnospirales; family Lachnospiraceae; genus Mobilitalea. Next base: position 3,575 of record JAQZBA010000308.1, read on the forward strand.
TTATGTGATGGCACAGTGTTCATTATTCTTCCTTTTCACTTTTGAGTTTACTCAAATACCCCGAGGGGGATACCCCATAAAACCGTTTGAAAATCGTACTGAAATAAGTGGAATTGGGATAGCCGCAGGCCTCCGCAATTTCATACTGCTTCATAAACGTCTGTTCTAATAGCTTTTTGGCATGCTCCATGCGCACCTTCGTCAAGTATTCGATAAAGGTGATACCCATTTCCTTTTTCAGAATAATGCTAAGATACGAGCTGCTGACATAGGCATATTGGGCAACATCCTTTATCATCAGGTCCTCTTTTGCATAATTATTATCGATATAATCCAAAGCCCGTTTTAATACTCCTACAAACTTACCGCTGTTTACATCCGCAAAGAAATCATTGATAAGATAGCAAACTTTTTTCAAATAATGAAAAATACCGGAAATATCTTTCTGGTGGATAATCTTCTGATAATAATGCATTGGGTTCTCAAAGATTTCATTCGAATATCCTTCCACCCCTTCCGGAAGTTTAATGATCTGGAAGAAAATATCACTAATTACCATAATCACCAGCATATGAGAGGTCATTCCCTTTTGCTTTAGCGTATTTTCCAGCTGCAAAAGCTCGGCATCAATACCGGCTTTAGTGCCAGTCTGCACTTGTCTTGCCAGAAGGCTGGTATCAAAATCGGCAAAATTAAGAGGTTTACTATTTGTATTCTCCGGATACAAGACATTTGTCCAATCCTTTGTATTTGTTTTCTCCTGCGTTGACCTTGCTTCCATATGGGATTCTACTAAGCCTTCCATTCCTTTATGGATATTGCCATAAGAAAGGATTAGATGAAAAAGTTCATCCTGATTACTTTTTATATTGTTTAATAGCCTGGACATTCTACTTTCTAACATTTGGGGACTAGAAGCTTCCATACATAAAATTCTTTCACAATTTCCGCTTTTGAACAGATGAAGATCTTTGTCTTTATTCATAGCAGTGGAATTCGTCGGAGAATATAGCATATCGATTAAATGATCGACTCTTTCACCAAACTCACGGTCAATCTCAATTAATTCCAAAAAATCACAGTCCATAGTACGCATTGCTAAATTCTGCATCTCAATAACCCCGACGATAAAATAATTTTCAATCGATTCATTGTCCAAGGATAGGGTTTCATACCGGTCAAGGATGGGAATGTGATCAATTAG
>JAQZBA010000309.1 GCA_029239365.1 Herbinix sp.
AAAATATGTTGCTGTTTTTTGGGCAAACGATTATAGAGCACCTCTGCTCTTCGAATTCATTAATGGAATGCAGAAGTTTATCGAAGCTGCACAGGAGGATATCGAAATTGTTCTTCGATTATTTAAGCCTGATTTTCTGAGTAAGGCAGTCGATCCGGATCAACTTATCATGTATTCAGCAACTGTGATTTGTACTGCTTCTAAAATTGATTTGGATTATCTGGAGAATACAGATTTTTCAACACCAATTGTTCTTTATAACCGCTATTCACAAAAGTATAGCAATGTTCTATTAATTAACGAAGAGATAGGTGCTAAGGCGGCTGAAGTATTTTCCTCTCACGGAAAAAAAAGGGCAGTTATCTTCGCTGCCCAGAACAATCAGTCTTATTATTATGAAAAGCGTATGTCAGGTTTTATTAATTTCTTTAATAGTACCGGAGGTATTACAACAATCATCAATTCAACGGACAACTCATTACGATCGGCCCATAATATTATAGTAGATATGGAAAGTGCCTTTGCAAATGCAGATTGCGTTTTTTGCCTTCAAGATCTCCTTGCCATCAGTTATGTAAATTATCTGAGGGATAAGAAAATAGCAGATGTACCGACATCACAGGAAATTATCACAATTGGTGTCCATGACAATAATACCTACGAAAGCCTACACATACCACTCTCTGTTATAGAGATCCCCATCGAAAAGATGGGCACCGAATGTATGAGGATCGTAATAGATAGAATGAAAGGAAATTACAACCAAATCGAGTCAAAGATAATGGATTTTATCTATACTCCCCGCTCCTCCTGTATTTAATCTATGACTGATGATATGTTGCATTTCAGAGAAACTACAACAAAACTTTGTTTGAACGATAGAATGTACACTTCTCGAACTTCTATTGCCATGAATAAACAGAAAGCCCAAAGGAAACAACATATTTGTTTCCTTTGGGCTTTCTGTTTATCAATTAGTTACCTAATATCCTTCCAAATTAAAGATAGTATATCGAACCAAATATTTCAATTAGTACAACGCTATACTTAACTACTATAATCATTTCAAATAATATCTTATCCCTGTTAATATCATAGACTTTCTTTCGTTCACTTTATCTATATTACTATTTTTATAGTCATCACCTTGTACATTACATATAAATTAGTTCTGTATCAACCTGCTTTGTAGTACGTTGTATCTATTGGCACAGGCAAATTCACTACATTATTGTATTGACTAAAATCAATGACAGATGCTATACTGTTACTCGTTAAGTTGTAAATATATTGTGGTACTGTACTACGAACATACAATCATTAAGTACAACGTTTTATCAATCAGTATAAATACTTGTCATATTACTAAGTATAATATATTCATAAGAGGAGATAACGTATGGGAAAGTTCGATATTAATTGGGATCAATATGCAAAGCTTTCAAGGCAAGCTGCTGCGGAGGGTGTTGTTCTTTTAAAGAATGATAACAAAGCTATGCCTATTAGATCAGAAGAAACCGTCTCTGTCTTCGGCAGAATTCAATTGAATTATTACAAGAGCGGTACCGGTTCTGGTGGTATGGTCAATACAAAATATGTTGCCGGAATCCTTGATGCCTTGAAGGCTCATAGTAACATTAATATAAATAATGAATTGGTAACGATATATGAAAACTGGGTTGAAGAGCATCCATATAATCACGGTGCAGGTTGGGCAGGAGAACCCTGGTCACAAGAAGAAATGCCGCTGACCGAAGAGACTGTAACCAAAGCCGCATCTATATCGGATATTGCCCTCGTAATTATAGGTCGTACCGCAGGTGAAGATAAGGATAATTTCGCCAAGAAGGGAAGCTATCTTCTAACCGATTTAGAGGAAAATATGATTGACATGGTGTGTAAAGTGTTTCGCCGTGTATGCGTGATCCTAAATGTTGGAAATATTATTGATATGAAATGGGTAGATAAATACAATCCTTCCGCAGTTCTATATGCCTGGCATGGTGGTCAGGAAGGGGGCAATGCGGTAGTGGATGTCTTAACAGGTCTCGTAACTCCTTGCGGTAAGTTAAGCGATACCATCGCTTATGACATTGAAAACTATCCTTCCACTCCGTATTACGGTGATGAAAAAAGAAATTATTACACTGAAGATATTTATGTCGGATACCGTTATTTTGAAACCATAGCAAAGGATAATGTTATGTATCCTTTTGGTTTTGGTCTTTCTTATACTTCCTTTGCTATAGAAAATATTTCATTCACTACACCAACCGGACTATATACACCCGAAAACTTAGGGGTTATTATTTGTGAAGTTAAAATTACGAATACCGGAAATGTAAAAGGAAAGGAAGTCCTCCAAGTATATACCTCTGCTCCGCAGGGTAGCTTGGGTAAGCCTTCCAGAGAACTGAAGGCCTTTGGAAAAACATCGGAGCTTGCTCCCGGAGCCACATTTACATCGGTTCTGATGTCAGAAATACCGTGCTGTCTGGCAACTTTGAAATTCCCGATTTAATTATAGTTCAGCGATTAGAGGAAGGGCTAGCTCCCATAATACCATTCAAAAGAATAAAGATTACACATTCAACAGAAGGATTGCAAATTATCAAAGAAAATGTTCCTTTTCGTACCGTAAATTTACAGCAGCGCATATCAAACCGTAGCCCGAAGGATATCCCATTCAGCGGTGATAACGGCTATAAGTTAGAGGATGTAATGACGAATAAAGTTACAATGGAGGAATTCCTTGCCCAGCTTACTGATGATGATTTAATTCATTTATCTAGAGGAGAAGGTATGAGTTCTCCCAAAGTGACACCAGGGACTGCCGGTGCATTTGGTGGAGTCACAGATCGTTTACTAGCCTTTGGCATACCGGTTGGCTGCTGTGCTGATGGTCCCTCCGGTATTCGTATGGATTGTGGAGCTTATGGCTTTAGTATGCCCAATGGAACTTGCCTCTCCTGTTCCTTTAATACCGAATTGGTGAAAGATTTATATATTATGGAAGGCTTAGAATTAAGAAAAAATCGGGTTGATACTTTGCTGGGACCGGGTCTAAATATTCACAGAAATCCCTTAAACGGACGAAACTTTGAATACTTTTCCGAAGATCCGTTCCTTACCGGTAAAATGGCAGCCGCTTGTTTAATTGGCATGAATGAATATGGTGTCACAGGCACGATTAAACATTTCGCTTGCAACAATCAAGAATTTCATCGCCGTACAGCCGATAGTGTAGTTTCTGAAAGAGCCCTTCGAGAAATTTACCTGAAAGGCTTTGAGATTGCAGTCAAGGAAGGGAAAGCATATTCTGTCATGACTAGTTATGGCTCCATAAACGGTATCTGGTCAGCAGGAAATTATGATCTGCTCACCACTATTCTCAGAAAAGAGTGGGGATTTCAGGGTGCGGTTATGACGGACTGGTGGGCTGATATGAATGAAGATGGCGAGGAAGTTGCTACTAATAAGAATACACAATACATGGTAAGAGCTCAGAATGATCTGTATATGGTCGTAGATAGTTCAGAGCGAAATTCGGGTGGAGATCTTCTGAAAGAAAGCCTAACCAAAGGTATCGTAACAAGAGCGCAGCTCCTGCGAAACGCTTCCAACATCTGCTATTTGTGTATGAAATCTCCGGTTATGGAACGTTTTCTTGGGAGATTAAGTGAAGAAGAAAAGTCTTCCTTTGATAATAGCCAGACTGAAGATAATCTTAATTTTGATATAGTATATCAAAGAGTAAAGGATAGCCTTTGTTTAGATTTGTATGGCTTAAAGACTGATAGAGGTTCCTCCAATCTATTTGCATTGATATTCGATAGAAAAGGTTTTTACGACATTACCTTAAAAATGAAATCCAACTCTGGAGAGTTAGCTCAAATTCCGATCACACTATTCCTGGGCGGAAAGATCCTCTCCACCATTACAATCAACGGTACTAATGGCCAATGGATAGAAGAAACACGGGATTTAGGTTTGATGTATCATCCTAGCTGCTACCTGAAGCTATACTTTGCACAAAGTGGTGTAGATATCGGAGAAATTAAGATAAGCCTTCGAGAAGAATTGGATATAGAAAAATTTAGAGCAAAGATGGCAGGAATACAAGATCCTGAATAAAGTAGAATAAGATAAACACTTTAGTGTATTTATCTAAATAATTAAATATGATTTAAAAAGGCAACCTGAAATAATAATATCAGTTGCCTTTTTAATTATTTTTATCAATTAAGCACCCACTTGATGTGATTACCGCCGTCCATTTCCAATCATCAACATACTGGAAACAATCAGGAATCCCCCTGTCCATTGCGACATTCCTACTGTTTCTCGTAAAAGTAAGAGAGATAAAAGCATAGATGTCAAAGGAATCATTCCCGAAAAAGCGGCGGTTGTATAAGCGTCACAGCGTTTGACCCCTGCATAGAAAAATACAAAAGCCAATGCGGTTACAACCAGTCCATACCAAATCAAGGCTAACCATTCTTTCAGTCCAATCGCCTGTAAGGCCTCAAAAGGCTGTTCTACTAAAGCCGGAATAAGGGCTAAGCCGAAAGCCATTGTCGATACGATAAGCGTCTGCACCACGGGAGGAATTTTCACATTTGCGTGGTCTAGTATCTTTGATTTGTGCTTTCTCGAAATGATATTAAAGGCCGATTCACTTGCTGCAGCGCAGAGCATAAACACATTCCCCAAAAAATGTTGCGATGAAAGTTGAACCGAGTACAAGTTCGTTCCCTGCAATAAAGCGATACCCGAAACAGTACAAACAATGCCAATGGCAGTCCAGTCCGAAGGCTTTTCCCGAAGAATAAAGAATGCCAAAATAGTAGTAATTGCGGGTGTTGTTCCCGTCAATATCCCCGCTTCTACGGTACTTGTCGAATTCACACCCAAAAGCAAGAACATCCGAAACAGAAATATTCCGAAAATAGCTTGAAGCATGAGTAGCTTCCAATCATTTCTTTTCAGCAGCCGAATCGTTTTAACCGTTTTTGCTGCGTAAAATGGGAATAAGCATAAAATCATAATGCCTAGACTAACAGCAGTAATTGTAAAACGGCTTAGTTTTTCAGATAGGATATATCCTGAAATCACCGATGTTCCGGCTAAAGTAAAAGCGAAAAGCAAATAAATTTTCCCAATAGTATTTTTCAATCTTCCACCCTCTTTCTTTACAATGAAATCTATTTCGATTATAATTGTATCGTAATAACTGGATTGTAATAAGAGCCAGTTTCATAGTGTTTTTATAGATCCAGTTTGGAGGTGCATCGTATGTGGGATCTTGAATTAAATTACAATGATGAGGTCAGCTTAGCCCGTCAAATTTTTTTATCGTTTAAACAACGAATACTGGAAGGCCAGCTTATGCAAGGCGAGGCCTTGCCGTCGACGCGCGAGCTTGCAAAGGGTTTAAGTGTTTCCCGTAATACTGTTTGTGAAGCATATGATATGCTTTTGGCAGAGGGCTTTATTGTCAGCCGTCAAGGTGCGCCGTCCCGTGTTATGGAAGGGCTTCATCTCACTGCGAAGAAAGCTCCGCTTCCAGTGGCAAGGAAACAGGAGCAGACTCCTATTCTATGGGACTTCAAAACAGGCCAGCCAGATTTATCACAGTTCCCCCGTCAGCTTTGGAGCGGGCTGGTACATGAGGCTGCCTGTACTATGACTCTCTCACATCTGGAATATAGCGGCCCCAAAGGTTATGAGCCTTTATGCGAGGAAATTGCCCACTGGCTACTTCGCAGCAGAAGCATGGAAGTCAGTCCCGAGGATGTTTTATTACAGCAGGTGCAACGGAAGCACTTCATTTACTCGTAGAGATACTGCTTAAGGATGGACATTCGTTTGTTCTGGAAAGCCCATCCCATCAAGGAATCCGAACCGTCGTTTCTGATAAAAAGTATGCCATTGATTGGCTTCCGGTCGATCAGCAAGGGGCTGTTATTTCTGATTTCAACGGTAAAGATATTTCCGCGGTCTATCTCACACCCTCCCACCAATTTCCGTTGGGTGGTGTTCTCCCTGCCGGACGCCGAGCCACATTGATACGACTTGCAATTGAAAATGATTTTTACATTATTGAAGATGATTATGACAGTGAATTCCGTTACTCCGGACCTCCTGTCAGCCCTATTTATTGTATGGGTTCCTCTCATGTGGTTTATGTGGGAACTTTTAGTAAAACTCTATTTCCTGCTTTACGGATCGGGTTTGTGGTGTTACCCAAACTGTTGCAAAAGAAGTGGCGGCATTATCGCAATTATATGGATGTCCAAAACCCAATCTTGGAGCAAGTCGCGCTAACCAATTTTCTGCATATGCGTAAAATTGATAAGCATGTTAGACGTATGCGTAAGGTATATGGTGAAAAAAGAGTTTTCCTATTGAACACTATTGATAATATGTTCGGAGGATCTGTGCAACCTTGGGGCGACACTTCCGGTCCGCATATCGCACTCCAATTTTCAGGTATGGACTTCGGGGAGAATTTTGAGAGAAAATGTAGGGAAGCCGGTATTAGAATATCCTCTATAACCCGATATTGCCCAATGAAAGATAGCCACAATGATAAGCTGCTATTGGGATACGGGCATTTAAGCGATGCGCAGATACATGAGGGAATAAGGCAATTGCATGAAGTGATTACTAAAAAGAAACCTCCTATGTATAATGACGATTGGTAACCCAATTCATTATGACATAGGAGGCTTAGCTTGTGTTCCTAATCACCAATATCCCATCTGGCTTTACTACCCTTATCGGTTTTTGTTACCAACAGCTTTGTACCGATCTGTGCCTTCAATTCCGATACATGAGATATAATTCCCACCAACCTTTTCCCTTCGGATAATTCATTAAGAACATTGATCGCCTGTGTTCGGGTCTCGTCGCTTAAGGAACCGAAGCCTTCATCAATGAACATGGTATCAATGTGAATACTCCCAGCAGAATTCTGAATAATATCTGCCATACCCAGTGCCATTGCCAGAGCCGCCATGAAGGATTCTCCACCGGATAAAGTTTTAACATCTCTGATTTGATCATTTACCATGCTATATACATCAAGGTCCAGCCCAACTTCACCTTGATTGGAGAGGTCCTCTACACCCCTGCATTTTAAGATAAATTGTCCATTCGACATAGTATATA
>JAQZBA010000310.1 GCA_029239365.1 Herbinix sp.
CCATTGATTGTATATTCTGCTCGTCCATTCACAACATACGTAATATCAACAAAGTTGATGACATCATCCTCAATACACCAATTCGGTGTGCTCGTTCTATGATTGTAATAATCTACTGTCGCTATAATTGAATCTAGAACCTCATTATCCATAGATATTCCCTCACTTCATCCTCGAAAACTGTGCTATGCCTAATTTTGATACTTTTTTGTAGAGTCTACGATACTGATCAGTGTATTAAAATTACATAAAATTACTCTTATATCCAAATAATTGAATCTGTTTTTGGTAGTAGTTTTGAAAACAAGGAATTGCAATAATTCATCCATAATTTGTACATGATTTCTATAGTTTTCCCATGTTTTTTTGTATGTTTCGCTGATATAATGAACCTATAATTGGTTTAATTAGTGAATTATATAGGAAAATTATACATTCTTTTTTGGATTAATGCAATATACATTTTGTCATTTTGCACTTTAATTCTAAGATGTAAGAGGTATGACGATGCTATCAGCGGACCAATTTGAACCATAGGGAAATTCAAGGAAGCCAATCTGGCAGGTTCTCTAGAAACTAGTACTAAGGGGGATAATGTATGAAACAAAAAAGTGCCACTCGTAAGACCGCTCTATACTTTAAAAAAACGTGGTCGCTCTACCTGATGATGTCTTTGCCGGTGGCGTTTGCTCTGGTATTCCGATATTTGCCGATGACGAACATCGCCATGGCTTTTAAGGAATATAACATGTTCAAAGGTGTATGGGCTTCACCATGGTCGGACCCTGTGTTCAAATGGTTTGAAAAAGCATTTACAACCAAGGATTTTTGGGATGCACTACGCAATACACTGATGCTGAATTCTCTTGACCTTGCATTTGGATTTCCGATACCTGTATTTCTTGCAATCTTGTTAAATGAGCTTGCGTTCAAACGTTATAAGAAAGTTACCCAGACGATTGTTTATCTACCGCACTTCTTATCTTGGATTATCATTAGCGGTATTGCAAAGCAGCTACTTGCTCCCCGTTCCGGTATTGTGAATGTACTGTTGAATAGCGTAGGGGCTAAACCAATTGATTTCCTTACAAATCCGACCCTATATATAGGAACCTATATTGCATTCGGATTATGGAAGGAGATGGGATGGAATACAATTATCTATCTGGCAGCGATCACGGGTATTAATCCTGAGCTTTATGAAGCAGCTGAGGTAGACGGAGCTTCCCGTTGGAAGAAAATATGGCATATTACCTTGCCCGGAATTCGTTCCACTATCGTAGTTCTTCTTATCATGAATCTTGGACGAATCTTAGGAAGTGAATTCGACCGTCCTTATTCTATGGCTAATAGCCTAGTTATGAGTGTCGCAGATGTATTAAGTACCTATGTATATCGTGTAGGTATCCGTGGCTTCCAGTTCTCGCTCACGGCTGCAGTAGGTCTGTTCCAATCAGTAATATGTGTAATTTTCCTATTTAGTGCCAACGCCATTGCCAAGAAATTCGGCGAACGCGGAATCTGGTAAGGGGGTAGCAGCGAAGATGGTTAAATCAACGAAAAGAAAAATTGAAGATCTTATTATTGCAATGATATGTTTCCTTTTTATAATCTTATGTTTATTACCGGTTGTTAATATATTGGCCCGTTCCTTAAGCTCAACACAGGCGCTCATCAACAACAGGGTGTCCATCATACCGGTGGATTTCACCTTGGAATCCTATCATTATGTACTTAAGGATGTCGCATTTGTCCGTTCCTTATGGTGGACTGCGGTGCTTACCTTGATCTGCACGTTAGTATCATTGGCGATGACAATATTATGTTCTTATCCATTGATTTTCGACTCCTTAAAAGGAAGAAAATTTTTAAATGGTATGATGCTTCTTACGATGTATTTCAGTGCAGGAACAATTCCGAATTACCTGTTGATGAAGGATCTGGATTTAATTAATAAGCCATTAGTTTTAATTATACCAAACTGCTTATCAATCTTCAATATGATAATCTTACGAAGCTTTCTATATGGAATTCCTGACAGCCTTCGTGAATCGGCACAGTTAGATGGTGCTGGTCCGGTAGCAATTCTTAGAAAGATCTATCTGCCTTTATCGAAACCGGTACTTGCTACGTTGGCGCTGTTCTATGCTGTAGGTCGTTGGAATGGTTTCTCGGATGCTCTTATGTATCTTCCGGATGCAAAATATGCTCCAATTCAATTAAAGCTCTACCAGGTTATCAATAACTTATCTGCGATAGAGACGGCACAACAGGAAGGTTTTTCTGCTCCGATGGCAAGTGAAGGTTTGAAAGCAGCCTCAGTAATGTTTGCAACGATACCAATAGTCATCATCTATCCATTTCTTCAAAAGCACTTTATATCAGGAGTTACCTTAGGCGCGATTAAGGAATAGTGTGAGTTAAAAGCAAATTCACACTTTATAGGCGCATCAGAGATGCAGCATGAAAGCTTAGTGTGAAGTTCGATTGCTTCATCGAAGGATTATCAAGATACATAACAAAAATAGTATGGAACTATTATGGTAGATTTCAACGTTTCATATAGGGGACGTTGTTATTTATAAAAAAATTATAGGAGGATGAAGTAATGAAAAGAAAATGGTTGTCACTTATACTTGCTTGTATAATGATTGTCAGTGTTTTGGGGGGATGTAAAGCTAAAACAGATGATCCGGCACCGACAGAAGAGACCACAACAACTGAGCCTACCAAGGCTCCGGAAGCAACTGCTGCTCCGGTAGTAGATGCAAAACCTGAATACAGTGAGATCACGGTTGAGATATTCGATCGTGGTACCGATGGCGGTAAGACGGATCCGACCAATAACTTTTATACTGATTGGATTAAAGCTAAGGTATTAGAAGACGAGAATATCGGCGTTAACTTTGTAGCTGTATCCCGTTGGGAAGAAACTGACCAGTTAAATAACCTTATGGCTGCTGGTACCGCTCCGGACGTATGTCTTACTTATAGCGGTGACTTAATTGCAAATTACCGTGATTTAGGTGGTCTTGCAGATTTAGCTCCTTATGTTGATACTTTATTAGTTGATCTTAAGGCATTTCTTGGTCCCGATTTAGCATTAGAGGGAAGAGATATGATTATGCGTAATGTTAACACTGAAACAGGACAATTATTCTCTATTCCCGCTCGTCGTATGAACACAGCAGGCGCTAATACCTTCATCCGTAAGGATTGGTTAGATAAGCTTGGCTTAGCAATACCGACAACTACCCAGGAATTCTATGATGCTCTTGCAGCATTCAAGGCACAGGATCCAGGCGGCGTAGGCAAGGATAAGGTTGTTCCTTTTACTATGACAAGTGATGTTCGTTGGCGTGCAAGTACTTTAATCGAGTCCTTTATTGATCCTAGCATCAGCAAGAAGGATCGTTGGGTTAACTCAGTTATTGATCGTAACTTCCTGCTTCCTGGATATAAGGAAGGCGTTCGATTATTAAATAAGATGTATAACGAAGGTTTAGTTGATACTCAGTTTGCTCTGTATAATGATGATACCGATAGCGATAACCTCATTAAGAGTGGTGTTGTTGGTGCTTTCATTCATAACTGGGATCAGGCATATCGCGATACTCCTGGATTACTTCGTGATCTTCAGGTTAATGTTCCGGATGCACAGCTTGTTTCAATTGACTGCTTCCAGAATTCTGCTGGTGTAACCGAGAAGTTTACTTATGATGCTGCTGGAGTTAATATGTTTATCCCTGCTTCCAGCCAGAACATCGAAGGAGCTCTTCGTTATATCAACTGGTTATCCAAGTTCGAAAATCGTTATTTCCTTCAGATTGGTGAGGAAGGCGTTACACATGAGTTAGTTAATGGCGTTCCTAAGATGATTGCTGCAACTAACGAGAAGATCATGAACTCTTCTCAGAACATTGATTATACTATAATGATCAATGGTCTTGATGTAGGCGATGACAGCTTGTATGCACAGGCACTTGCACAGTCCTACACGGTTGATCCTCAGCTTATTACTGATGCATATGCTAATTCTATGAGAAACGGTCGTCCTTCTACTATCGTTCCTGTAGTTCTTAGTGCTTCCGGTCCAGTTAACCAGACATTAACTGATATGGGCAAGACACTTATGGCTGAAGCAGTAACCTGTTCACCGGCTGATTTTGATGCAACATGGGATGCTAACATTCAAGAATGGCTTGATGCTGGTGCTCAGTCAGTTATTGATGAACGTGCAGCAAAATATATCGAATAATAGTTCTTGGTAATTCATAGTCGTCAAGTGAACTATCTATCGTAATAAACATAGTTTCATTAGAGCAGAGTCTGGGTGGTTATTTCGCCCAGACTCTACTTTGTGTGCGAAAGCTTAGGTGAGCTATATGATACAGCAAAAAAGAAGTTACAAGCTTATAAAATAGATTATTCTGCTTATAAATATTCTATTGATTAAATCAAACACTACATATATAATAGATATACTTTATTACATTAATCTAAAAGAGAGAGGATAGTCTATGAATGGTACGAAAGTTGCAAAATTCGGCGGAAGTTCGCTTGCTGATGCTAATCAATTTAAAAAGGTAGCGGATATTATCCATGCCGACAAATCCAGACGTTTTGTTGTGGCTTCTGCTCCAGGGAAGCGATTTGATAAGGATATTAAGATTACAGATATGTTATATAATTGCTACGACAAGGCTTCTAAGGGAGAAGATTTTGAACTGGAATTTTCTGCGATTGAAGAGCGTTATAATAATATCAT
>JAQZBA010000311.1 GCA_029239365.1 Herbinix sp.
GTATCGATTCTCTTGGAATGGATATAGGTCTCGGCTTTACCGTAACCTTCCATGAATACTACTCTTTCATTCATATCAATTAATAGATATACCCGGTCCCCAACCGGTAGCAGATCTTCAAATTCCTCAATGTAATCTTCTGCATAACTTGCACCGGCATCATTATGGGTAAGGATCATAATATCAATCCCGGCTTCGGTGCCATAATCAATGCACATTTGATCCAGCTCGCTGGCTTCCGTTGTGGATAAAAGTCCGGCTTTATCATACACATGTTGATCAATCTCTGCGGTCTCAGCCGCGTAGGCTTGCACTGTACTTAGAGAGATCAGGGTTGCCATCAGTAGGAGGAGTGCAAGCATCGGTAAGGATTTGAATAGGAATAATTGCTTCATGCTAAGAGCCCTCCGATCAAGGTTAATAATTGGAACAGGATGAAGCTGCCGACAGAGACACCGGTAAACCACGCTAATATTTTAGACTTGCTTAGAGGTGGCTTTCCGACAATCTTACCGGTCTGTCCATTCATAGCAAAGATATGATCGGCCTGCTTATAATCGTAGCATACCATCCATACCGGAAGTAGAGTATAATCCGCATTCTTCTTACGAATATTGATATCCTTACGGTTGTACATGACAGAGGAATATCCGCTGATGGTAGAACTTAAGTAATTATCAACATAAGATCCTACTCTTTGCTTGATCCGAGGAAGCATTTCCTCATCCGTAAAATCATATTTCTCAGCGATATATCCAGCCAGATAGGGCGTATTAAAATCCTTCAGATTATTATATTCATAGGGCTCCAGCTTATCCATCATATTGTCTTCCATCTTGCGGGAGGCATCACAGGGGATACGGGAATAGCTCAAGTCCACCTTACGGTATACATTGTAGAACTTTGTCTCGGTATAGATCCAATTCGCATCGGAATAAGTACGGACTCTGGTACAGGTGGCTTCTGCCTCTCCGCGACCATTCATATCATAGAGCCAGAAGGGAACATAAAGACCGGTTATATTCTTGATACGGTCGGCGGTCATAAAGTCGTTGGGTGTCAGACGACCCTTCTTGCACCATTTCTTGAAAGCCTCCTGAGCCTGTTCCTTACTTATGGTAAAAGGAACTACCTTGGCAGGGGCCAGGTTGCCGGTCAGACGGTCGCTCAATACGACGCCCGCACCACAGAAACCACAGGTAGTTGCTGTAGTATTCGATTCCGTAATCAAGACGGCACCACAGTTTTTACAGTGGTACTCATGTGCTTCATTTTCATTAAAGGTAGAATGCCGGCTTGGTTCATCACTGCTGCTGGCATCTGCATAATCATTGTCAAATGCGGATTTTGCAGCATTGAGATCATCTTCATCTGCTTCATAATGAACGGATTCATCCTCATTCGTGTCGGCATCTTTCTTCATGTTATCGATATTCTCTGTTTTGCCGCAGCTTGCACAGCGCAAGAATCCGGTTTGGCTGTCAAAGGCCATATCGGATCCGCAGTTTGGACATTTATAATGTAATACGGTGGACATAATTTACCTCCATTTCTTAGCTATCATTAAAATGTATAACTATTGAAAAGTTTGTGCCAATAAAATGCCCGCAAATAAATGCTTTCTCTCATTTGCGGACATCTCATCTCTATCGTTAATACGTTTGACTTATTCACCAGAGGCTGAACAATGGACGGCTAAGCCGAATTACTTGCCCAAGCTTGCTTTTAATGCAGCCAGCTCATCGTCTACATTAGATTTGGTGGCATATTTGTCTGTCAGATCATCAATCGTCTGTTCGGAGGAGGAGTTATTCAACTCTGCCATAGCATTTGCTTTGTCCAGAGCCTTATCCGCCATATCTTCGTATTTCTTAAAGCTAGCGATAGAATCGTTAGCACTAGTAACGGAAGAACCCATCTTATTGATACGTTCCTGGGTCTTAGCAACAGCTAACTTGCCCTTGATCATATCCTTACGAGACTCGAGCTCGTTGATATCCTCTACCAGCTTATCGTGCATCTCACGCATATGGGTTGCATTGCTGTGTGCCAGATTATAAGCCTCTTGAAGTCCGGGAAGCTTATTCGTAAGGCTTACTTTCTGCTCCAGGAATTTCTTAGCGTCAGCTTCGTTGTTCGCTTCCAATGCTTTAATAGCATAAGTTTGCATCTTGCTAATCTCATCGTTACATTCATCAAGAACTCTCTTTGCTCTCTGTTCCTCTGCCATGATGGATGCGGTTTCGGATTTTACTTTACCGAGATCGGTATTAAGATTTCTCAGGCACTGATCAATCATCTTCTCCGGATCCTCTGCCTTATCAAGCAGTGCGTTAATGTTGCTGGACATAATGTCTCTGAATCTTGTTAAAATTCCCATGTTATTCTCCTCCATAATCATATATTTATTGTTCTATCCTATTTGTGGTTATCCTATGCAACAGGGCTGATCGGTGCTTCGGATTAATCGGCTTACTAGGACTTTGTTTCGACTTCTTGTTAACATCTTACAGGTATAATTTTATTCCTAAAATAAGCCAGCGTCAAGTTAGAATATAGTTAGAATAATGAGAGGATGCTTAAGTGGTTACAGTTTCACCCCGGTTAAAGTTATTGAAATGAGTTCGGTCAATGTTTCCGAAATCATTGATTGAAAATACAAAAACCCGAAAGCAGTTGTAATTGTGTAAGCCCTAGTTTATAATAGTGTGAAGATGAAATCTTCAACAGGAAGTGAACATCTTCATAGGATGTAATATTAGGTCAAGATTAGAAAGTGAGATTATTATGTGGATTGCAAGTGACTGGAAGGACTATGAGGTAATTGATACTTCGAAGGGTGAGAAGCTGGAACGCTGGGGTGATTATATCCTGGTACGTCCTGACCCTCAGGTAATCTGGGATACACCGAGACTTCCTAAGGGCTGGAAGAAACCCAATGCCCATTATCATAGAAGTTCGAAAGGCGGAGGAGAATGGGAATTCTTTAACTTGCCCAAGCAGTGGGATATTACCTACAAGGAACTGACCTTTCATCTACAACCCTTTAATTTTAAACATACAGGACTGTTCCCTGAGCAGGCAGCGAATTGGGATTGGTTTTCCGAGAAGATAAGAAGTGAGAAGGGTAGACAGATTAAAGTGCTGAACCTCTTCGCTTATACCGGCGGAGCAACCTTGGCAGCAGCGAAAGCGGGAGCAGCAGTAACACATGTAGATGCATCGAAGGGTATGGTGACCTGGGCGAAGGAGAATGCGATAGCCTCCGGACTTGGAGAAGCACCCATCCGTTATATCGTAGATGATTGCGTGAAATATGTGGAGAGAGAGATCCGCCGCGATACTAAATATGATGCTATTATCATGGACCCTCCTTCCTATGGAAGAGGTCCGAAGGGCGAGATCTGGAAGATTGAAGACAGTATTCATCCCTTTGTCCAGCTGTGTACCAAGCTGTTATCCGATGAGCCTCTGTTCTTCTTGCTCAATTCCTATACCACCGGACTTCAGGCGGGTGTATTGTCTTATATGATCTCAGAGGAGATCGGTAAGAAATATGGTGGTAAGGTTACGGCTGATGAGATCGGTCTTCCGGTATCAGGCAATGGTTTGGTCCTTCCCTGCGGTGCATCAGGTCGTTGGGAGCGCTAACTCTGATAAGATTTTTGATTAAATAATATAATAAAAACAAATAAATGGGTAGCTATACTTTTGACTTTGTCGTAGTCAAAAAGTATAGCTACCTATTTTATTTAGTAATTGATTAATCAATTACTTGTATGTTAGCTATAGAACTATTATCAAATTTGCTTACTGCTCCAGAAAATACTTCTTCAAACCGGCAAAAGCAATATTGAACGGATAAGTATTGACATCGATGGGCTGATAATTGGGAAGTTCTTTCTCCAGTTCCTTTAATGAATAACCATCCTTAAATACAAACCTGCGAACAAGCTTAGGCTGAAGTGCTTTCTTTGGGCAGTCATAGATACATCGTAGACAGAGACAGCAACGATTATCATAGACGGGTACACTATTTCTAATCTTTATATTGCCCATAGGACATGCCCTGGCGCATAAGCCACAGCCATTACAATTGGCATCGGCCTTGATGATCTTACCATAGAGTTTTGAACCTTCCTTTTGGGCTTCACAGAAGAAAGATATTACGCGGTCAACAAGAACGGGTTCTGTTCGTTTCACAATACCACCGAGTAGATCTGATACAATCTTCTCAACCTTGGAGGGAAGAACCTTAAGAAGCATTAAGGATAATTCTTTTGGTGTCGGGGTGATGCAATTGGCCGGCATAATCAGCATTGTCTCATAAGCAACCCGATATCCTTTCTTCTTAAGCTGACCGATACAATGTAGGCGTGAAGCAGTATTCGGAATTACCTCGCCTCCTCCGGATACGGAGACTACTGCTGCCAGTTCTCTCTCAACCATAGGAAGCTTGTCGATGAATTCATATACCGGTCTCGGCGCATTCATGGCATAGACTGGATAAAGAACCAGAAGCATGTCGTAGGCCTGTGGCTCATAAGGCTTTCTTGCATGAATCTCATGGCTATGCACGGATATGCCTCTCTTTTCTAACTCACTGACGAAGGTAGCTGCAACTCTCTTCGTGCCTCCGGTACCGCTAAAATAAACAATTTCTATTTTCTTTAATCTTTGATATCTTCTCATAACAAGCTCCATTCTACCGAATTGGTTGAGAAATATTGGAATTATATTAATGTAACTATAACAC